>JAVBRH010000199.1:0-4439 GCA_031548225.1 Apibacter sp. | reverse complement strand
AAATAAAAGAGGAAATTCTATTGAGAATAAGACAAATGTCTATAAAAATTTTTTTCGTATCCGGGTCAAATGTCGGAGGGATATACCTAGATAAGAAGCCAAATAATGTAAAGGAATTTGTTGAATATATTCAGGATGTTTATTTATTAAATCTAAATATCTTTCGGAAGCTTTTTCTTTTTGAAAAGAAAATATTCTTTTTTCTAATTCAATATATTGTTGTTCAATAAGGAGTTTTTCGAGTGTCATACAAGAGATACTTTTTTGAGTTAAATATTTAAGATCTATGGCTTTAATCACCTCAAGATTTACAGGGGTTATAGCTTGTATGTTTTCAAGGCTGGGTTCTCCTGAAATATAAGAAGACAAGGCTGTCATAATCGTATTTTTGAAAATAATGCAATAAGTGAATTCGTCTCCTTTTTCAGTAGTGTAGAAGGAACGGATAATACCTTCTTTTATCCAGACAATTTCATTGTTTATTTCGCCTTCCTTAATTATGAAATCTCCTTTTTCTAATTCTTTCACATAGATTTTTTCTTCTATATAATCCAGTTCTTTCTCAGATAATAAATTAAATGATTGAAAAAATTCTTTCATTTAACAAAGTTAGTTATAAAATAAAATTTTTGCAGGATTTATATTCTTGATTTAAATATTTTATTTAATCATTTGTTTAAATCAAAAAATTAATTACCTTTACAAAATAAAGATTGATGAACTTGAATAATAAGGTATGGAAAAAGATATTTCGACAGAACAAAAAATAAAAGAAGCAGCGAAAAGGGTTTTTCAGAAGAAAGGTCTTGGGTTGACTCGTACCCGGGATATTGCGGAAGAAGCGGGAATTAATCTGGCATTGCTCAATTATTATTTTCGGAGTAAGGAGAAGTTATTTGATATTGTGATGGAGGAAAGTGTCCGGGAAATGTTTTCTTTTATTTCCCATATTATTAATGACCGGAAAACCACTTTGCCAGAAAAGATTGACCTTGCCGTTGAGCGATATATAGAAGGGTTGTTGAAAAATCCGCATTTGCCCTTGTTTGTTTTTAGCGAATTGCAGGCAAATCCTCAGAAACTATTTAAAAAAATGGGTGCTTCGGAAAATGTAATCGGTAATAGTTCTATGTATGAGCAGCTCCAGGAACAAGTAGTAAAAAAAGAATTGAATATTGAGCCTCTGCATTTTTTTATTAATCTGGTATCTCTTTCTATATTTCCTATACTGGCAAAACCATTCTTTCTTAACATTCATAGAATGAAAGAAGAGGATTACCTTTCTTTCATCAATGAAAGAAAAACCCTGGTGTCTGAATGGCTGAAATCTATGTTACAATTAGAAGAATAATCTTTCTTATGAAAACAAGAATATATATAGCGCTTTTTTTGTTGTTGATCTCTTCCCGGTTGATCTCCCAGATTTCTTATATCACCATAGAGGAATGTCAGCAGAAGGCTCAGGATAATTATCCGTTGATCAAGCAGTATGAACTGATTTCTTTAGCAGAAAAATATACACTGGATAATCTGACTAAGAATTACCTGCCCCAGATTTCTCTGAACGGACAGGCTTCTTATCAGTCTGATGTTACCAAGGTAATGGTTGACGTTCCGGGGATGGATATTCCTATTATGGATAAAGATCAGTATAAGCTTACGTTGGATGTCTCCCAACTTGTTTGGGATGGAGGAGCTACCCGTTCTCAAACTCAAATTCAGAAAGCAAATACCGAACTGGAAAAGAAAAAGGTGGAAGTGAATTTATATTCGGTGAGAGACAGGGTAAATCAATTATATTTTGGAATCCTGACTATTGATGAACAGTTAAAGCAGCTTCAGGTATTGACTTCCGATTTGCAAACCAATTATACTATGGTAAAAGCCATGTTGAAGAACGGGGTGGCGATGGTTTCCGATTTGGATTTAATTCAGGTGGAATTGTTAAGCACCGATCAGAAAAAGATTGAATTAAACTCATTGAGAAGTGCTTATGTTAAAATGTTGTCTTTGTTTATAAGCGAAAATCTGATAGAATCCACTCAATTGGAAACACCTCAGGAATTTATTGATTTTCAGGCTGAAATTAAGAGGCCGGAACTGGAATTATATGAAAAGCAGCGTTCTTTGTATAATGCTCAGGAAGGTTCCATAAAGGCTAAGAATATGCCTAAGTTTTCACTTTTTTTGCAGGGTGGATATGGAAAGCCGGGATTGAATATGCTGGATCCTAATTTCAAGACTTTTGCATTGGGAGGAATCCGGTTAAGTTGGAATTTTGGGAATCTGTATACGAAAAAGAACGAAGAAAGATTGATAGAGACTGATATAAACTCGGTAAATGTGCAGGAAGAGACTTTTCTTTTCAATACCAATGTCCAGTTGACTCAAATGCAAAATGAAATACAGAAGTATAAAAAACTGATGGCAAAAGATGAAGAAATTATTTCGCTTCGTAATCGTGTGAAAATAGCCGGGGAAAGCAAGTATAAAAACGGAATATATCAGATGAATGATCTGATTAGCGATATTAATGCCGAGAATCAGGCACGTGTACTCCAATCGTTACATAAAATGCAACATTTACAAAGTATCTATAATTACAAATACACACAAGGAAATTAATATGAAAAAAATAGCTTTACTATCAGGATTATTCATTTTGTTGATTTCCTGTAACCGAAATAAATTTGAACATGATGCTTCCGGGACTTTTGAAGCTACGGAAGTGATCGTTTCCTCTGAAGCTTCCGGAAAACTGGAAACCTTTCAGCTGATAGAAGGGGATGTGTTAAATAAAGGACAATATGTGGGATATGTGGACAGCACCCAGTTATATCTTAAAAAAAGGCAGTTGGAATCTTCGACTAAAGCTATTCAGGAAAAGCGTCCTGATATTTCTGTCCAGATTGCTTCTACCAGGGAACAGATTGCCAAGGCCGAATTTGAAAAAAGGCGGACTCAGCGTTTGTTAGCCGATAATGCAGCAACCCAAAAACAATTAGACGATATAAATTCTCAGATAGCGGTACTTCAGAAAACCCTGAATGCGCAAGTCAATTCTCTTTCCACTTCCGTAAACAGTTTGAACGCAGAAAGTAATTCCAATATAGTACAAATTGCACAGGTTGAAGATCAGTTGAATAAATGCAAGATTATAAATCCGATTCAGGGAACCGTACTGAATAAATATGTGCAGGAAAAGGAAGTAGTAGCACCCGGAAAAGCGTTGTATAAAATAGCAGACACCAAAAATCTGTTCTTGCGTGCCTATATAGTTTCCGATCAGTTGGAGAAAGTAAAGATAGGTCAGAAGGTTACCGTGTTTATCAATTCAGGAGGAGATAAACAAAAATCATATAAAGGAACAGTTTCCTGGATTTCGGATAAGGCGGAATTCACTCCTAAAACCATTCAAACTCAGGATGAACGGCAAAATCTGGTCTATGCAGTGAAGATTGCAGTTCATAATACAGATGGATTAATCAAGATTGGAATGTACGGAGATGTCGATTTTAAATAATAACTGAATGACGGAATAACTGAGTAATTGAATAATAGGGTAGCAAAATAATTGAATAATAATATGGGAGATTTTACTTATAGGGAAGAATTGAAAAAACGAACCAAATTGTTCTCTTTGGAAACAATCAAATTATTTCAATCATTGCCAAAAACTGGAGAAGCCCAGATAATAGGAAGACAATTATTGAGATCAGCAACTTCAGTAGCAGCAACTTATCGGGCTGCATGCAGAGGTCGTTCTCAGGCTGAATTTTATAGTAAAATCAGCATTGTGATTGAAGAAGCAGATGAAACTTTATTTTGGTTGGAATTACTGGGAGAATCTCATATCATAAAGCCGGAATCTTTGAAAAACTTGTATTCAGAAAGTGAACAAATTTTAAAAATAATGGTAACAGCTCGAAAAAACTCAAAGAAAACTTAACTGATAAAAAAGCAGTTATCCACTTATTCAGTCACTCGGTTATTCTGTTACTCAATTATTCAATTATTATGATTTTAATCAAGAACATATCAAAAACCTATCCCGGAAAAAATCCGGTGATTGCTCTGGATAATATTAATCTTGATATTCAGGAAGGGGAATTATTCGGATTAATCGGTCCGGATGGGGCAGGAAAAACCACTTTGTTTCGGATATTAACCACTTTATTAACTCCCGATAAGGGCTCTGCAACTGTAGAAAATTTTGATGTAGTAACCCGGTTCAGGGAAATACGGGACAGGGTGGGATATATGCCCGGAAGATTTTCCCTGTATCAGGATCTCACAGTAGAAGAAAACCTTCAGTTTTTTGCCAATGTATTCAATACCACTTTGGAAGAGAATTATGATTTAATAAAAGATATTTATATTCAGATAGAGCCTTTCAAAAAAAGACGGGCAGGAAAACTGTCAGGGGGAATGAAGCAAAA
>JAVBRH010000302.1:0-5351 GCA_031548225.1 Apibacter sp. | reverse complement strand
AAAATAGGAATGCAGAATACAAAAGACCGGAACGGGGTGTTATTCTATGTTTCCGAAAATAAAAGAAAAATAGCCATCATAGGAGATGAACACATCCATAAACATGTAAGACAGTCTTTTTGGAATGAACTTATAGATGAGCTTGCAGAGGCTTTTAAACAAAATGAATATAAAGAAGGATTGGTTTCAGCGATACTTAAAACCGGAGCCAAACTTAGAAAACATTTCCCTTCCGATGGAAAGAATAATGAAAATGAACTTCCGAATGAAATTTCACGATAAAAGTATTTTACTTTGTTTTTTTCTGTTTATAGGAAGTTTTCTTTTTTCACAGACAGAATTTAAAATTCCGGATCCTCCCTCCCAGCCTGATCTGGTTTATGATTATGCAAATGTTTTATCTTCCGGGCAAAAAGCCGAATTAAGCCGGAAGCTGATAGCCTATAACGATTCCACCTCTACCCAGATACTGGTTTGTACGGTTAAAACTTTGGACGGAGACGATATTAATTATGTAGGTGCCCGGTGGGGAGAAAAATGGGGAGTAGGCCAAAAAGGAAAAAATAACGGGATTATCCTGTTAATCGCTACGGATGACCATAAGCTGGCTATCCAGACAGGAAGAGGAACAGAGGATGCTATGACTGATTTCGCTTCCAGTACCATAATCAACCAATATATGGTTCCCTATCTCAGAAATAATGATTTTTATGGGGCTATTAATTCGGGAACCGACCAAATTATCAAGGTACTACAAGGAAAATTTAAAGCAGATGATATGCCCGATGAGGCAATTTCTGGTCTGGCAATTGCTGTGATCATCATCTTTTTTATACTTGTCTTTATCTTGATGAGCCGTACAGGAGGAAACAGCACCTACTATGACAGAAGGGGAAAAAGAAAAGATGACGATTACTGGGGTGGTGGCGGATTTTTCGGCGGAGGAGGCGGTGGCTTCGGAGGCGGTGGATTTGGCGGTGGAAGTTCAGGAGGCGGATTCGGAGGTTTCGGTGGTGGAAGCTTCGGAGGCGGAGGTGCCAGCGGAAGCTGGTAAGTTGAGACCAATATACATGCAAAAAAATGCTTAACTCAACTTTCTGTCAAATTAAATAAGTTTGCTTTTAAATCTCTTTTCTCTTATTTCTTTTCTCTAAAAGCTAAAATATTTTACCCTAACATCTGATAGGCTTTTTGAACTCCGGCAATCAATCGGTCAATATCTTCTTTAGAGGTATATATCGCAAATGATGCCCGCACCGTTCCGGTCACTCCCAGACGCTTCATCACAGGCTGAGCGCAATGGTGGCCGGTTCTTACCGCAATTCCCTGCTTATCCAGAATAAAGCCTACATCGGAAGAGTGTACATTTTCAATATTCAGATTAAAAGAAACGGCTCCTGCCCTCTTTCCGGCATTTCGGGCATAAATGGTAATCCCTTCCAGTTCTTCTAATTTCTGAGTCGTATATTTTAAGATTTCTTCTTCATGTTTCCGGATATTTTCCATCCCGACATTCTGCATAAATTCAATTGCTTTTTTCAGGACTATATTTCCTGCTATATTGGGAGTTCCCGCTTCAAACTTGAAAGGAAGACTGGCAAAAGTGGTCTTTTCGAAAGTTACTTCTTTAATCATTTCCCCTCCTCCCTGATAGGGTTTCATCTCTTCCAACAATTCTTCTTTTCCATACAAAATACCCACTCCCGTAGGTCCGTATATTTTGTGGGACGAAAAAACATAAAAATCAACATCCAGAGACTGAACGTCTATTTTTTTATGGGGTGCAGCCTGAGCGCCATCAATTAATACATAAGCCCCGCATTTATGTGCCAGTTCTATAATCTTTTCTATGGGATTCACTACTCCCAAAGCATTGGATATATGATTTACCGAAACTATTTTAGTCCGGTCGGTAAGGAGTTTTTCATATTCTTCTAAAATCAGATCTCCATTATCATCCACCGGAATCACTTTCAGGATTAAGCCTTTTCTTTCGGCCAGAAACTGCCAGGGAACAATATTGGAATGGTGTTCCAGATTGGAAATAATAATTTCATCTCCTTCCTTTACCAAAGGCTCAATACTTGATGCTACCAGATTTATTCCCTCAGTAGTCCCTTTGGTAAATATAATTTCATAATCTTTTTTTGCGTTGATATATAACTGCACTACTTTACGGGTTTCTTCCATTTCCACCGTAGCGAGCTGGCTCAAGGTATGTATTCCTCTGTGAACATTGGAATTTATGGTTTTATAGTAAACTTCCTCTGCTTCCAATACAGATAAAGGTTTTTGTGATGTAGCTGCACTATCCAGATAAACAAGCGGATGCTCATTAACCGTCTGTTCCAATATGGGAAATAAACTTCGTATATATTTTATATCTATATTCATTATACTAAATTACGATTTTCAAAATTAATTAACTTTTATCATTCTGTAATACTCTTAGCTTGTAAAATGTAAAAAGAAAGCCAAAAGCTATTAGCTGATAGCCTTTAGATAAGGTATAAGGAGTAAGATATAAGGTATAAAATATAATTGAAGATTGTTGTCTACGATTTTAGGTTTAAAATTTTCTAACTTCGTAATTCTTACTTAGAGGGAGATTTGTCCTTCTGAACAGAGCGTTAGCGGAGTGAAGAATCTCTACTAACAGCTAACAGCCAATAGCTTTTAGATAAGGTATAAGATTTAAGAGAAAAAATTACAAGCTAATAAAAGCTGTCGGCTAATGGCTCTGATGAATATAGTTATACTTTTTCTATAAAAGGGATTTCCGGATTCGCTATTTCTTCAATTAGTTCCGTCACTTTTTTAAATAATTCGGAGGCCTGCGTACAGGCAAATATATCATTTCCATCAAAATGCAAGAACTCAACACCCTTAGCTGGCTTTCTGAAACTCCATATTCCCACCTGAACGGAATTAGTTAAATTTTCATTCAAAATCATATAAGCATAAAACACTAACTGGATAAAAAATTTAAAATTTCGATCATCCCGGATATTCTCCAACTTTTCAGATTTAAAATTAAGAGAACTCACGGAAGACGTTTTATAATCTATAATCCTGTCCTGTCCGTTGAAAACATCCCACCGGTCTATAAATCCTTTAAGGCTTATCTGTCCTATTCCTGGAATGCCAACTACTGATGTTACCTTTTTCTCAATGTCTTTTAAAAAAATTTCATTCCCGCTTTTTACATCTTCCAAGTCTTTTCGAATGATTTTTTCAATGGTTTTTTCCGCCAGTAATTTTTGTAAATAATTTTGCCCTCTTTCAAACAAATCCGGATTCAGTTCTTTTTTAATATACTCATTCAAGTGAAAAGAATATTTATCCAATAATAAAGTCAAATCCTTTTCCGTAATGATTTTTCCCTTTAATGGAGAATACAAGGCTTCAAGAGTATGATGAATTAAATTCCCGTAATTTAAAGGGGAAATTTCTTCTTCTACTTCCTGTTTTTCTCCTATCTGAAGTACTTTCTGCATATAAAACCCGATAGGATTGTAATGATAACTGGTTAAATGGGTTGGAGAAATAGGCTCTTTTAACCATTGGAGGATAGTATCCATCAAGGCCGGAGTCTTTTCAATGATAAACTCTCCTCCCTGCTGCAAATTTCCTGAACAAGATGCTGCCATTTCCTTTATTTCATGTCCGGATTCAAACTCCAACTGGCTGATAAACCGGCTCTTCTCGCCGGAATTAAGCCCTTCTGAAAAGTTATTATACACTAAGGTAATATTTTCCGCATGTTGAAGTAACCGATAGAAATGATAGGCATAAATGGCATCATTTTCCAAAAATGTGTTAATTCCGTAGTTTTTCTTTACATCAAAAGGGATAAAAGAATTATCGGTTTTCCCCGCAGGCAGTATTCCTTCATTTACCCCCAGCATAATGATATTCTTGAATCCCAACAGACGGGTTTCCAACAGCCCCATCAATTGCAATCCTTCCAGAGGTTCTCCTATGAAATCTATCCTTTCACTATTTAATATATGCTGATAAAAGGTCTGTAAAAGCGAAAAATTATCAATCCATGTATCCTGAGTCAACTGGGAAAGTAATACGGAGAATAAATCCTTAAACCGGAGATAGCTTTCTCTCAGAATCGGCTGCTCACTATCTTCCCAAAATTTAGTAGTACAGTATTCGTAAAGTCTTTGAATCAACTGAACCGGTTTTTCGTAACTGACAAAAACAAAGTATAATTCCCAGGAACTCAGCTTCTCATAAATTTGAGTCTGAGTAATAAAAACCCGGTTATGGGTCTTAATTTCACGAATAAATCCGGAAACATCCGAATTATAGGCTATTACAGGATTCTGCAACAGAGCCAGTACATCCTGATAGTAAAATCCTTCCGTTTTATTTTTTTCTCTGAAAATATGTAATTGAAAAACCTGTTTGAAAAAGGAGGATAAATTCAGATTCTTCAAGGGATATCCCATAGTGACATTAATCTTCTTTACATTATCAGGGAGGCTTTCCATCACAGAAGGAAAAATGGTTTCATCGCATAAAACCAAAGCTGTTTTCTGTAATTCCTCTTCTGTAAGTGTCTTTAAATAATTACCAGCATACTTTGCCTGTGCCACATCTTCAGAGGTAGCTACCACATTGATTTTTTTCGGCTGAGAAAACGTATTTTCCAGCCATTGAAATTCCTTGTTGGCATAATAATTCCACTTGATAGAATTTCTTAAAAAATATCCTGCTTCCTGACTGGTATTATTCATATAATATTCATCAGAATCCCAATATAAAAAAGTTGTTGTATGTGATATAAAATGTTTGATTATTTTTTCCTCTTTGGGTGTGATCGCATTTAACCCCACAAAAGCAAAAATTTCATCGGGCGAGATAACCGTTTTCTTCAAATTTTCAACAGCAGAAGAAAGAATCATTCCCTCAGTTCCCAATCCTTTTTCTTTTAACGACCGGGTTAATTCCTTATAAAGAATCAAATTATTTTCCCAAAACTTAATATTTTTATAATACAACCTTTCGTCATCCGGAAAGCCTAAGGTTTCTCCCCAATTCTCAATCCTTTCTATAGATGCGAGATGATTTAATACTTTTAAAGGACTTTCTGAAAAAACCTCAATATCGTTAAAATCTCTGAGAAGTGTGGGTATCCATTTGAGAAAATCATCTAATTTCTCATCCTGATTGACCTGTGTTTTTTGAATTTGAAAGGCTTCTAGCCAAAGAGGGAGAGTTTCTATCTTAACCAGACCGGAATATTTTAAAACAAAATCTTCAATAGTAAAAAAAGAAGGCAAAAATCCTTCGTATCCTTTCTTTACAAAATATTCCCTGAAAAAGACAATAGGGCG
>JAVBRH010000192.1:0-3349 GCA_031548225.1 Apibacter sp. | reverse complement strand
AGAACTTTAACAAGCTGATAAAATTGGTAATGCAAGGGTTTACAGGGATTCTTTGAGGTCATTAGAATTATATACTGACTATAAGCTGGATATTCCATTCTCTGATATGGACATAGATTTTTTGAGAGGATATGAAAAATTCTTAAGACAAAGGAAATATACTGATACTAGCATGAGCTTGTACTTTAGAACCTTAAGGAGTGCATACAATAAGGCTATAGAAGCAAAGCATGTGAAAAAGATGGCTTATCCCTTTGATGAGTACAAAGTATCCAAATTCAGCATTAAAACAGAGAAAAGAGCTATTTCTAAAGACAATATTAAACAGATAATGGAGTTGGATTTATCAGACCAAACAGAGTATATGCAGTTTGCCCAAGATTTGTTTGTGTTTAGTTATCTGTGCAGTG
The DNA here is from genome assembly GCA_031548225.1 of Apibacter sp. Lineage (GTDB taxonomy): Bacteria > Bacteroidota > Bacteroidia > Flavobacteriales > Weeksellaceae > Apibacter. The sequence continues at coordinate 2,939 of JAVBRH010000192.1, read as the reverse complement.
GAATCAACTTTACAGATATGGCTAATCTGACTTTAGACAATATTGTTGAGGGAAGGCTTGTTTACTTAAGACAAAAGACCAAGAAACGGATAAATATTCCCATTTGTAAAGAAGCTAACGATATTATCCAAAAGTATCAGAATCAGGATGAGACCAATAAATATATATTTCCAATACTGCATCAGGATATTCATAAAAGTGAAATGCAAAAATATAATCGGAGGAAAAAGGCTCTGTTGAAGATTAATAATTCTCTTAAGAAGATTTCTGAAATGACAGGGATAAAAGCTAATTTAACTACGTATGTTGCAAGGCACAGCTATGCAACTGTTTTGAAAAATTCAGGGGTTAATGTAGCTTTGATTGGGGAGACATTGGGTCATTCAGACCTGAAAACCACACAGATTTATCTGGATAGCTTTGAAAATGCCCAGATTGATGAGGCAATGGAAAATTTATTGTAATGAGTTGGAGGGGGACAAAATCCCCTCTTTTCCTTTTAAAACCAAAGTTTTTGTTTGACTTTCACTTTTCATTATTATTTTTGTGAAGACGAAAAGTAAATTATGAATATGGAAAATCCGGCATCAACACTACAAGAACCTTTGAAATTTTTTCAATGGATTTTTTTTGGAACAAATTTTCAATCATTTAGGTCTGAGTTTTTCTCTCGGTTTAAAGTATATAATTCAGTGGAATATATTGAGGGAGAGGATGAGATTTCATATTGTATGGATGTCGAAAATAATGGTATAGTTATATATGATGCAAGACATACTAAAAGTTTCAGGACAGAATTATCTCAAAGATTTAATCAAGAATTAAAAAGATCTCAAGAGCTTATTGATACAGCAGTTGCAGAGATTATTTATAATGGAATCTCTCCAGCCACCTACATTCATTTACATATGGGATCAGTTAAAGAATTGCAACCAGGGGCAGTATCAATTAACTATCCATTTGTAAATGTAGTTTTACGGGAATTAACAAAATACCTTGAGAAAAAACAATCCAGCTATTTTGGTAAACAGGAAATAGCGTTTGAGAAAAATATTTCTGAAGATTTGCAAATAATAGAAGTTGAACCAAAAGAACAGATGATTTTTGAAATAATAAATTTCTTAAGAGGAACATATTTATCTGAAATTGAATGGGAAAAACTAAAAGAATATATAATCAGTTTCATACAAAAATACGAAATACCTCCTATTACATATCAAATTTTGATTAGTTCCAAACGTCTTCCTATGATGAAATATGTATTCTATATTTTGTATTACAAATTAGGAGATAGAAACTTGGACAAATTTAGTGAGTTTTATCTCCGAGTATTTGAAAATGAAAATCCATTGGAAGACGATATTAAATCTATTTCAAAAAAGATGGCCACTAAACCTAAACTTCCCGAAGACTTTCCGCAAATAAAATGACTAAAATAAACGGTTTTTATTTTTGTTTATGCTGCTTTTAATCAGCGTGTTATATTTTTATTTTTTATTTCCACCAATTCCACTTTTTATCCACTAATTCCACCTTTTTCCCGAATTTTAAATCTTTCACCTTTGTGCCGGATTACTTGAAGTGTAAGTAGTCAAAATAAATTTTTATCATAGTAAAAACAATTGAAAAAATGGAGACATTATCTACCGATTTTCACATTCGAAATGAAAATCAAAAACAGGCAAGAGTGAGAGAAAAAAGAATGTTTAACTTATTAAATTATGGAGGATAAAAAAATGACAGAAAAGAAACTTCCTCTCATTGTATTGGTTCAATCTTTTTTATCCAAAAGATGGAAATTTCGGTACAATGAAGTATTGGGCAGGGTTGAATTTTGCTTTTTGGTAAAAAATGACAACAAATATCGGTTGATGACTGAATATGATTTTAATACCATATTAAACCAATTATCGGAAAGCGAGTTGTCATTTTCTGCAAGTGGATTAAAAAAGTTGTTAGAATCTAAATTTGTTCCTCGATTTAATCCATTTCACGATTATCTAAATGGATTAGAACCATGGGATGAAAAAACAGATTACATAGATGTCTTAGCATCTACTATTACTACTGCTAATGATGAGTTTTGGCGTTCATCTTTCAAAAAATGGATTGTTGCCATGGTGGGATCATTATTGAAAGACGATGTGATAAATCACTCATTTTTAGTTTTTAGTGGGGCTCAGGGAATTGGAAAAACAACATGGGTTAATAATCTTATTCCTCCAGTATTGAGTAACTATTATTTCAATGGTATTATCAATCCAAATAATAAGGACAGCGTGGTACAATTGGCTGAAAATATGTTGATAAATATAGATGAACTGCAAGGATTAAAATCTGCTGATATGGATGCTATGAAAGCCCTTGTGACAGTAAAGGAAGTGAAGATTAGGCGTCCTTATGCTGTAAATCATGAGACCTTACCTCACAGAGCTTCATTTATTGGTTCTGTCAATAGTTCTCAATTCTTGAGTGATGTCACGGGGAATAGAAGGTTTCTTTGTTTTGAGGTAAAATCGATTCAATATCAACATGAAATCCCATTGGATAAGGTATATGCTCAAGCTATTCATTTATTTAAATCCGGGTTCCAATATTGGTTTAGTGGAGATGAAATCAAGTTTTTGAATGAAAATAATGAGGAATTCAGAATTCAATCAATAGAGGAAGAGTTATTGCTGAAATATTTTGAACCTTGCCTTGATGATGATCCTGAAGCTAAATTTATGAACGCTACTGAGATTATGACCATTTTAGCCAAAAGGGCTGGTATTAACTTTGACGGGAGAAATACATATAGACTTGGAAAATTGATGAGTAGCAAGTATGGATTTCTGAAGGGAAAGAGACGAGGTCTGAGAGGTTATTATGTAAAGAACAAAGAACAGCCTATTAAGGAACAGGATATCATTGGATATGGCTATGTATTATATTCATTA
>JAVBRH010000154.1:0-8093 GCA_031548225.1 Apibacter sp. | reverse complement strand
ATGTATTGGTGCTCCTGGAGTTTCCGATTTTTTCAGGGATGAAGCCATAGGAGTAAGTGACATAATGGCACCTAATTTATTGGAGTTGGAAATTTTAACAGACAAGACTATTTCTTCAGTGGAAGAAGCTGCGAAAGCTTCGGAAGAATTACTTAAGAAAGGAGTAAAGATAGTTTTGGTAAAACATCTAAGCCGGGCGGGATATCGTTCGGATATGTTTGAGATGCTTTTAGTTACTCCCCGGGAAACATGGCATATTTCCCGTCCTTTGGTCGATTTTGGAGTTCGCCAACCAGTAGGCGTAGGAGATTTGACATCCGGTTTATTATTGACTAACCTTTTGCTTGGAAAGAGTCATAAAGAAGCATTGGAACATACCACAGCAGCTGTTTATGCAGTAATGCTGGAAACCCATAAACAGGGAGAATATGAACTTCAGCTAGTAGCTTCACAGGATGAAATCGTACATCCGTCCATCACTTTTGAAGCAGTGAAAAAATAATCAATACACAATTTTTAATGAGGGAATTATGGATTTCCTCGGTTGTTTTCATCTAATAGGTAAAATTTAGATCTTTTGGAATGAAAAAAATAGGATTATTGTTATTTGTATTCATTGTGCAAATGGCTTCAGCCCAGGAAAGTTTGGTAGGAAGCTGGAAAATAGATCATATTATAGGTTACAAAAATTCCTGGGAAGCCGGGGAGAATGAAAATGAATATATGATTACCCCGCCTCGGTTGATGAAAGAGAATATGGAAATGTTTGATTATGGGAACTGGGTTGTTTTTAAAGATAATCAGACTTTTACCAGTTATTATACAGCTCCTTGTGGAAATGATTGTTTTCCCAGTTCTTATGGAAGGTATGAATTATTAGAGGATGATCAGATTAAAATTTGGGTAGATTCCATTTTTGTCCGCGGATTTTGTAAAGAAAAAGAATTACATCCTAAAAAGGAATTAGGGGTATTTGTGATAGAAAAAAGTAATGGTGGATTCCACCTGATAAAGAAAAAATAACCAGTAAATATTTACTGGTTATTTTTTTGAATTTTATCTCCGGTTTATGGTTTAATCAACACCATCGCTGTGATTTTTTAACAGAATCCATCCGGTAAGTTCCGCTCCGTTTGCTAAATGTATCACATACCAATAGGAAGCAGTAGGAAGAGGTCTGCCTAAGTAATATCCATTCCAGACAAATTCGGTTTTGGAAGTCTGTTCAAAGACCAGTTTCCCGTACCGGTTAAATATCTTGATCGTAGAGGATTCCTTAAACATATCCAGTCCGTCGAAGGTCCATATATCGTTAATTCCATCATTATTAGGAGTGATTATATTTTTAATAGGCTTGAATATAGTTCCTGTAACGGTTATAGGATCACAGGAATTTTCTTTTGAACGGATGTAAATAGTATAGGTGTCCGGTTTCAGGCCTCCAAAAGTATTACTATCCTGCCAGTCGGTGCCATTCATAGAATATTCAAAAGATCCGGAACCTTCAATCTTTATTGTAATGTAAGAGTCTCCGGTAATGATCTGACTGATAGTAATTTTCGGATATTCAGTCACTTCCGTGTGATAAGTATAGCTACAGTTATTGGTATTAGTAACAGTAACCCAATATTTCCCAGGTTTATTAACGGTAATGGAAGAAAGATTAATACCGGTTTCTCCAGTACTCCAGGTATATCGACCCCCTGCATTTCCGGTTCCAGCATTGAGGGATACGGTTTCTCCGGGACATATTTTAAATTTAGGTTCTAAAGTGCTTACCGGAAGGGGCGATACTTCAAGATTCATCACACCTATATTCGGACAGTATTTGGAAGAGGATATTCTTACAAAAACCTGATCATTGTGAGGGGTTATATTCATGAAGTTTCCCTGATTCTTTGGATCTCCTTTTTCCGCTTCTGCCCGGGTATGGTAAAAACTGTATTGTATGGTATTTCCCGGATCTGCAAGGTCTGCATCAGGTATCATTTCCTGTGCCTTTGAAATCAGCTCGGAAAGGCTGAAGTGAATGATTCCATCAAAGTCATCGTCACATTTTGTGATTTTAGGTATTTGCGTTTTTATAGGAGCTTTTACTTTAGTGAATATAGTGGCCTTACATTCGGAAAGACATTTGTCCCGTGTTATTTTTATATAAACAGATTTATCATTTCCCGGAGAAAGGTTTTCAACTGTGTACTTTTTGATATCGTTTCCTGTGATTTCATCAGTCATATTTGGATCACGATAATAATGAAAGGCATACTTTTCGGGATTATCTATTTCAATTTCAGATTTTAAATCTTCTAAGTTCAGGGTATAGTTTCCATCAAAGTCTGTATCACAGACAGGTACTTCAATATCCCGAATTTTAGGAGGAAATTCCAGATTTATTTCTATGTAACGAACGGTAAAACATTTGGTCAGAGAGTTTTCAAACCGTACCCACAAGTAGAATTTTTGTGTATTTACGATTAAGTTGTTTGGATTTTTATTCGTGACAGGGTGAGCGGCATTTGCGGCTTCTTCTGTATCGTAATAGGTAATATTCAAACCGTTAGTGTCGGAAATCATGTTCTTGATAGGGTTATACTCTGTAAGCAGATCAAAAATTTCAACACCGTCACTTCCTTCATCACATCTGTAAATAGGATAATTTGTAGCATTAATAAAATTACTGTTTTCAAATATCAATTTTACCACACTGAAGCAGGTTGAATTGCCATCAATTCTCACATAAATAGAAACGGGAGAATTAAGGAATCCTTTTAAGGTATAAGGGTTTCCAGGATAAGGGATAGGGCTCACATTGCCATAAGCATTGTCAGAGGTGGTATAAAATTTGAAAGTATAGTTTTTGATATTATCCGAACCGGAAAGAGTGATAAGAGAAGAAATATAATCAGTTAAGGTTATAATTTCCTGATCATCCTGATTATTGTCGCAGATTTTTGCTGTAAAATCATGTGTGTTGGCAGAGAAAGAATAGTCAATGAGATGTAAGGATAACTTATGAACAACGTAGCAGTTATATGAAAAAGTGATTCTTACATAAACATCCACATCTGCGCCTTGCGTAACCGTTATAGAAGTAAGATATCCTTTTCCTTGGATCACATCATCAAGAGTAGCATGATAAGTAATAGCCACAGTAGAAGGATATCCTTCAGCGAAGGTGGGAGTTAAATTATTTAAAAAGAATATTTCTTTTCCTTTACCATCTTTTTCCGTATCACAGACGTTATAGAGTGTTATTTTATCAAGTTTTTTATGAAAAACCAAAGTTATGGGCAAAGTATAATAACATCCGTCTTCTAAATAGCGGGCATAAACGGTAGTGATTTGATCAACCACAAAATTTTTATAATTAGGAAGCAATGTTGTAGCTTCGGCATCCGAATAGAAATTTATGAGTTTAATGGAGGAACCGGCTAAGTTCGTGAAATAAGTTTCCAGATTGATAGTGGCCTTACCGGATCCGTCATCACAAAAAGCTTGAGTTTCGGCGCTTAATTTGGATGTTTTTAGAGTAAAAATGATTCTGAATATAGAAGGGCAATAGGTTGTATTTCCTTGGTCAACCCGTACATAAATAACATCTCCATTTCCACCGTTATATTTTGTAGGATTGGATAGATAAGTGCCATCACCGGCCATAGCACTGCTTTGCGTAGTGTAATATTTGAACTTAAAGTAGCTTTGATATCCTGGAATACTTGTTTCATACTGGGTTAAATTAAAATTTGTAACAGTATAAGTAGGTCCGCATTCTGCATAAGCTACATCAGGGAGATATGGCTGAGGTTTACATATAAGAGTGACCTGAATTATTTTGACGGAGCAGTCCACTGCATATTTGTTGAATACCCGAGCATAAAGGACATATGTTTTGGGAAGAGAAGTGACATCTAGGGTAGAAATATAATTAGTATTGTTATTTTCCGCATCGGTTCTATTAAGATAAAAGAGAGCGGTTACATCCGTACCTAAACCTAAAATGTTTTCTTTAGTGGGATCAATTGTTTTGATTGTACCGTTCTGCAATATACATTTTTCAATTGTCGTGTCTTTGACATTGGGTACCTGTCTTTTGTATATGGTAAGGGGAACTACAGTGAAACAATTGCTGTTTGCAGGATGTTCTACCCTCAAATAAAGCGTTTGGTTATTACTTATTCCCGAAACTCCGGGCCCTCCGGCAATAGCTTCACTTTGTGTATTATACAAGGTTTTTTTATAATTAGCTGGTAAACTGCCTACTGCCTCAGGGATAAGGGCGTTAAAATCAGGTGTAGTACCATCATAGCATACATTTCTTTCTACCGGTTTTGCAGCAGGATAATCATAAGCGAATTTAATAGAAATAGCTCCGTATAGAGAAGCTGTTCCACAGATATTGAAAGTTACTAAAACCTTATAAGTCGTATTTTTTGTAGGACACACGGTTAGGGTTTTTCCGTCACCTAATACGGTGTCTTCATCTTCAGAGTCAAACCATTGTATGGTGGGAACACTATTTCCTTTGGGACTAAAACTCCAGGCTTCACTTCCGGTACTATCTGTGTTCCATTTTTCATTATTTCTACCAGGAGGGGCTTTTCCAAAACCGTCTTTTCCGGTAATACCGATTAAAGCTCTGTTTACGGTGGATGAAGGATCATTGTCTCTTTTGCAGGAAGCAGGTTTATCTTTTACATATACTTCTACAACGTTGGTAGTTTCATATAAAACAACCTGAAAAGTGGACTTTTCATTATCACAGTCGAAAATATTCATTCTGTAATAGTTGATAACCGTTTTTCTGAAAGGAGCGGTTCCGGTAGTATAATAAGTGATTTTACCACAACTTCCTGTGGAACATTCACGGCTTGCCGGATCATTGACCATGTCATGATAAACTCCAAAAACAGTATAAGGAGATAATCTCCCACTTTCCACATTACCTGCTATAGCAAAGGGGGATTTTGCTCCAGCCAGTTGGGTGTCAAAACTAATAACACCATTGTCATTAATAACCATAGAACTAAAGCTCATACCGTAAAGACAGAAGTTAAATCCTATAGGTAAAGCTTCACTCCAGTAATCATCTTCCTTAAGCCTGACTTCAGTTCCTTCAGTAAAATTTCCTATAGGAGTATAGTTTAAGGAAGAAACAGTATAGTCGTTTGTATTTCTTATCTCAGGATAGTTGGCTGTTAAAGTAATGCAATGATCCTTAACAAAATTATAATCACAGGTAATCATAGGCTCCGTATTCCCGTTATGATCCTTAATGGTGATCGACATATCAGTTTGGGCCTTTGAATAATGAAAAAAGGCGGTAAAAAAAAATAGAATTATATAAGATAAAAAACGATATTTCATGTGACGAAATTTACATCCTAATTACAAAAATAAGCGATATTTTTCAATTAATGGCAGTATTAATTGACGTTTTATTAATAAGGCAGAATATTATTATAAATGAAATACTACTTATACTGAATGAGAATCCAAGAGCAATATTTTTTATAATAATTTAAAAGTCAGATTTTTTCAATAGCGAATCCCGCTTTTTTAACGGCATCAATGATATCCTGTTCAGGAATATCTTTTGTTTCAACAGTTAAAATTTTATCAGGATTGGAAGTGTCTACCCTCCAGCTTATTATCCCCCTTGTATTATTCAAGAAAGGAGTAACAGCATTTACACATCCGCCGCAATCAATGTTAGTTTTGAATTTTAATGTATTCATTTTTTATTCAAATCTTTTGTACCTTCAAAGATACAAATAAATTTAAACATTTCGATTACATAATTAAGGATAATCTTTATTTTCTAAACATAATTTATAAAGAATATCAAAAAAATGTTTTTTGATCCGAATTGTTGATGTCTTATTTAGCGAAATAAGTAAAAATAAAAAAGCTAAATTGTTATTTAAACAATTTAGCTTTTAAAAATGTACCCCAGATGGGAGTTAGTGTATTTTTAAATAATTTTTAATCAATTTTAATCTATTATACTTTAAATATATATGTTTTATAAAATCTATTTAAACCAAATTTTATAAAAATTTAATCAATTTTTTGTCCCCTTATATGTCTCCCTTTTAATATATTTGAATCATTATGCAAGTTTCATTTTATTTAAGGAAAGACAAGCAGACTAAAGAAGGATTGCATCCTATTGTAAGCCTCCCCAAATTTGGGAGGGTACATTTCGCATCAATATAGAGATTATTGACTGTCCATATTTTAGGGAGACTTACATAATAATACTTAATTAGTCATTTAATAAACGTTTATTTAAAATTATCTCTGATATAGAATCAAATATTCTACGACCTTCCCCTCTCATTCTCTCTATTGCTATCCTACTGGTATCTTTACCTATATAACTTATTACTGCTTCTGCTTTATATCCCGGATAATTTCCTTTTTCACGAGCTTGATATTCTCCCCCTAAAGATACTACCTCATTTTTATTTTGATCTTCGGATAATTTTATATATTCTTTCTTTCCTTTACTATCTAAATAATAATACTCAACTAAACTACCCTCTAAAATCTTGTTCTTAGTATAGTAAACTCCGTTTTTTGGAATCATATAAGTAATTTTACTATTAATCATTCTATCCTCATTTCCATTTTTAATATTATAAAATATTACTACAATCCCTTCAAAATCATGTGGAAGTATATACTCACTTGTTTCGCGCTGACATGAAAAAACACTCAATAACAGCGTTGTTATCAATAAATGCTTCATAAACAATTAATTATTATTAGTACTTATTGGTGATAGCAAAAGGGTATTGTTATTAATTGTACCCGTCATCTTGCCGTCTTTATTAAAACTTATAGTAAAATCAAAACTTCCCAATCCTTTATTCTTCCTACCCAAAAGCATAATTGCTGGCCCTACATTCTGGTGCCCCGGATCTGCAGAAAAAGTGGATAATATTGTTGAATTTCCAAAGTCATCCCTGAATATTAGCTCCTGGCTCGGAAATTTATCCCCTCTTACCATTTCTGATACCTATAAAACGAGTCTTTTGAATCCGAACTCAGTTTTTCCATTCTGCTGTATACATTCACATCTATATCGGGTGTTCCAAATACCAATTCATTATTTCCCCAATTTCGCTTTCTTAAAAAAAACAAAAAACCTTCAAAATCAAATGATTAAGAAGGTTTTTTGTACCCCAGACGGGACTTGAACCCGTACAGCCTAATGGCCACAGGATTTTAAGTCCTGCGTGTCTACCAATTCCACCACCGGGGCATCAGTACTCTGATTTATATAAAATAAATATCGACTTACTAGAGCGAAAAACGGGACTCGAACCCGCGACCCCGACCTTGGCAAGGTCGTGCTCTACCAGCTGAGCTATTTTCGCGTTTCAAACTAACGTTTTTCCTATAATTAGGACTGCAAATATAGAATTGATTTTTTGTTCCTGCAAATTTTTTTTCTATTTCATAATCATTTTCATATTCTGAGTTTGTATTTGCTTAGTCTTATTTCCAAATCAGTTGAAATTTTTATTAAAACTCTTATTTTTCAATCTTTTATTACCCTATAAAAACAAAAAATACCCTGTCAGTTTTTATTTAATTATTTTTATATTTGCCAAAATGTTATTCAAAAAGTGAAAATCAGAAAAGAAGTTAAAGCGGGTATAATAGTAGTTATAACTATATTAGGGTTTTGGTGGTTATTTCAATTTTTAAAAGGACGGGATTTATTCTCACATCAGGATACTTATTATGTAAAATATGACCGGGTGGAAGGCCTGTCTAAGTCTAAAAATGTAAATATAAACGGCTTAAAAGTGGGTATGGTGGAATCCATAACTCCAGTACCTGCTAAAAACAAAAACATATCATTTATTGTCGAATTAAAAATAAATAAAGATTTTCAGTTTTCCAAAAACTCGGTGGCACAGATAGTAACCAGTTTGATGAATGGAGCGGAAATCAATTTAGTTCTTGCAGAAGACAATGCCGAAACAGCAAAATCAGGAGATACCCTGAGAGGAGGAATTCTTCTTAGCCTGATGGATATGGCAGGGTATGAGTTGAAACCGTTAAGTACAAACATTAATACT
>JAVBRH010000106.1:0-3789 GCA_031548225.1 Apibacter sp. | reverse complement strand
GATGTCCGAATTTTCAAAAATAATAAGTGGAGAGAAACCGGTTTTATTGGATTTTTCAGCAGAATGGTGCGGACCTTGTAAAATGATGGCACCCATTTTAAAAGAAGTGAAAGAGCTGACAGGTGATAAGGCAATCATTCTAAAAATAGATGTGGATAAAAACCCCGAACTGGCCGCTTCCTATCAGGTACAATCGGTTCCTACCCTAATGATTTTCAAGAAAGGCGAAATAAAATGGCGGGAAAGCGGAGTAAGAACTGCACAGGAACTGGCAAATTTAATCGATCAGCATAGTTAAAAATCATCCAGCAACTTATAAATCAAATAACTTTCATAACCTTTTTGAGAAAGATAAAGGGAAAGTTTTTTCTTTTTAGTGAACGTATGGGAATCCGGTAGCAAATTCCATTTCTTTTCTGCCAGTTTTTTCAGGGTGTTCTCGTAATCCTCTTCTTTGATTTCCTGTAACCCCGTTTGTATTAGTTTTTCAGGAACCCGCTTGTTTTTCAGCCCCTGGGATATTTTAATCCTTCCCCAATACTTCTGATAGAACTTTCCCCGGGCGTATGAACAGGCAAACCGTTCTTCGTTTAAAAAATCATTCTGGATTAGCCAGACGATAATCTCTCCTTTTTCTTCCCGGTTCAACTGAGAATGCTCTTTCAGCTTCTGCTCCACTTCCCAATGACTGCGATCCTGATAAACACAGTAATCCGCTAACTTTTTCTTTATTTGGGAAAGAGTGTACAATTGTCTTAAAATTTAGAACAGGTAAAGTTATGAAAATTCATCTGACCTGATTCAAAATAATTATATCAAAACTCTCACACCAAAAAATGATAAAATAACTTTCGCTTGTGGCGGTTTATAATATTTTTACGTAATTTGCATTGAAGTTGCTCTTGCATTTAACTGATTGGTAATCTACTCAATATAATTATTTTTTTTATTATGAACAATTTCTTTTTTTAATGTTCCACGGGTTTAGAAAATTAAATAGAAAAAAATTATGAAATATAGAATTCACAAATTAGTACTTTCTAAAGATAATGAAGATATTGAAAAAGAACTGAAAAAGGCTACTAAAAAAGAAATTAACGAACAAGAAAAGGGAATGTTGCTTACCCCACTATTTATGGCTGTAATGCAGGGAAAAGTAGAGGCTGTTAAACTTTTATTGAAATATGGAGCAAATGTAAACTCTCTAGATATCTATGGTAAAAGTCCCTTATTTTACATTGGAGAACCAAGTCCTGTGGAAAGTGCCAATCCTGAGAACCTTTTACTGATAACTCATTTACTTATAGAAAATGGAATAGATATTACTATTTGTGATAAAACCGGTAATCAGGCACTTTGGATGATCGTTTTCAACTCTACTGATGGAGATGAAAGAAAACTACCCATAGTAAAATATTTAATAGAAAAAGGAGCGGATCCTAATCATAAAAATAATTCCAATAATAGCCCTTTGGACTTTGCTAAAAAAGTAGGTTATAAACCTTTGATAGATGTTTTAGAAAGTATAAACAATAAAATGCCCTAAATCCATATCTCTTAATTACCAAAATAGGTCAACTCTATTTAGGGATGTACAAAAATCAATCGTAAATCTAAAATTGCAAATCTAAAATTCTTTTTCTTTTTTTAACTTAGAGAGATGTTTCCTGTTGTCAACATGACAATATTGCGTTTAGCTTGCCCTTCTGAACACAAATGTAGTTTGCGAACGTAGCTCTGAAAAATCTCTGCTAACAGCCAATAGCTAATAACTTTTAGTCCTTACTCCTTATATCTTACTCCTAACTTCTAACTTTAAAGAAGCCCTCCTTCGGAGGGATGGAGAGGATTATTCCCTTATCTGTCCGTTTCCTTCCACGATCCATTTATAAGTGCATAACTCTTCCAAAGCCATCGGGCCGCGGGCATGCATTTTCTGGGTGCTGATCCCTATTTCCGCCCCGAGTCCGAATTGGGCTCCGTCTGTGAAAGCAGTAGAAACATTCGCATAAATGCAGGCAGCATCTATCAGCTTTTCAAATAACCTGACTGCTTCCACATTTTCACTTACAATAGCTTCGCTGTGTTTGGAACTGTGTGCAGAAATATGATGAATAGCTTCTTCTATCGTGTTAACCGTTTTAATAGCCATTATATAATCCAGAAATTCCGTTCCGAAGCTATCTTCCTTCGCTCTTTTCAATAAATCAGAGGAATAATGGTAAGATAGAGCCTCAAAAGAAGGCTCATCCGCATAGAGGATAACATTTTTCTTTTCCAGATCTTCACATAAAAAAGGAAGATCTTTCAGCCGTTCCCGGTCAATAACCAAACAGTCCAATGAGTTACAAACACTTACTTTACGCGTTTTTGCATTGGTAATGATTCCTTTTCCCTTTCCGGCGTCCCCGTCTTTGTGAAAGTAGGTATGACATACACCCGCACCGGTTTCTATTACCGGAATACGGGAATTTTCACGCACAAAGTTGATAAGGTTTTGTCCACCCCGGGGAATAATTAAATCCACATATTCCCGCGCATTCATCAAGGCAACAGTAGCTTCCCGTTCGTTAGGAAGTAAAGTACATATATCCGGATTCACCCCTTGTTCTTTCAATACCTTCCGAATGAGGCTGACAATGATCTCATTGGAAAACACGGCATCGGAACCTCCTTTTAAGATACAGGCATTTCCTGATTTAAGACAAAGGGAAAACACATCAAAACTTACGTTCGGACGTGCCTCATAGATGATGCCTATCACTCCGAATGGAACTGTTATTTTAGACAGATGCAGCCCATTGGACAGGGTTTTCTCCATCAAAACCTTTCCCACAGGGGAAGGCAGGGAAATCACATTCCGTATGTCCTTTACAATGTCCCGGATACGGGCTTCGTTCAGGAGCAGACGGTCGTATTTCGGATCGGAAGTGTCCATCCGTTCCAAATCCTTTTTATTTTCTGCAAGGATTTCCGGTATGCGGGATTCCGTTTCTTTGGCAACTGCTTCCAGCAGCGAGTTGATTTCTTTTTCTCCCAGCAGGTTCAGGCTTATGCATGCTTCTGCTGTTGAACGGAACAGGTTTTGATAATTTGAATCCATCTTATTTCTCTATATATAAATAATCGTAATGTATTAAGGGCTTTTTATTGCTCTTTCCTAAAATCTCTTTTGCTTTTTCACTGTTACAGGAAATGCGTCCGATACCTATCTGTTTTCCCTTCTCATCCATAATCCGTACAATATCATCCGCTTCAAAATTTCCCACTATTTCCGTTACTCCCACCGCCAGAACGCTTACAGCCTTATCTCCGAACAAGGCTTCTTTGGCTCCCTCGTTAATGTGAATTTCGCCTTTGGTAAATCCTTCCGAGTGGGCAATCCATTTTTTTACGCTGGAAGCTCCTCTCGGGGAAGGAATAAAACGGGTGGAAGTTGCTTCTTTTCCCTTAACCAGCTTGAGAAGGATATTCTCCGTACGTCCGTTGGCTATAATCACTTCAATCCCTTCTTCCGCCACTTTCCGGGCAATATTGTATTTCGTTTTCATCCCCCCCCGCCCTGTGGACGATTTTGAGGATTGGATGAAATCGTCTATATGTTTTTTCTGCACCTCGATTTCCCTAAATATCTCCGACTTCGGATCGGAAGGATCCCCGCTGAATATACCGTCTATATTGCTGAGTATAATCAGCTTTTTGCAATCCATCATGGCAGCCACCAATCCCGACAGCTCATCGTTGTCCGTGAACATCAGTTCGTTTACCGAAATGGCATCGTTCTCATTC
>JAVBRH010000247.1:0-6865 GCA_031548225.1 Apibacter sp. | reverse complement strand
CGAAACTCCGCTCATAAAGTCCGGAACTTCCGGTTAAAACCAGGGCGCTTACATAATGAGGCTTTTTGAGCGTAGTCATCAAAGCCAGATGTCCTCCCAAAGAATTTCCTATTAAAACCGAAGGCTCTTGTACTATTTTTCTTAAAAAACTGATTACATAATTAGTCAGTCCGGATATATTCGTCCTCAACGGAGGTAAAGAATATAGCGGAAGTTCCAGGAAGTAAACCTTATATCCGTTTTTAGGAAAAAAATCCACCTGATCCCTAAAGTTACTCAAACCGCCCATTAAACCATGTAATAAAACTATAGGTCTCCCTTCTCCTACCTCAGTATACGTGAATTTCTTTTCTTTACGAAGGTTAAAAATCATTGATTAATCTTAAAAAGCTTGTGCAAATGCAAAAATACATCATTTTTAACAAATAAAAACATTATTTAACAATACTTTGATTATTTAACTTCCCGCTAACCTCAAAAAGCTCTTCTTTTTAGCTTCAAAAGTTATCAACAAAAGTGGATAAAAGTGGGTAAAAGTGGAAAATATTTTATATTTTTGAAGATTGATATGATAAACCTGATAGGAACATACGAGTGTACCCTTGACTCAAAAGGCAGAATATTGCTTCCGGCCGGACTGAAGAAGCAGCTGGACAGCCTTTTGCATGAAGGTTTTGTTCTTAAAAGGTCTGTTTTTCAGCCCTGCCTGGAACTGCATCCTATGTGCGAATGGAGTCAGATGATGGAGAAGATCAACAAATTAAATCGTTTCGTGAAAAAAAACAACGATTTTATAAGACAATTTACTGCCGGACTAAAAAATGTAGAGATTGATAACAGCGGAAGATTGCAGGTAAGTAAAGACCTAATTCAATTTGCCCGGCTGGAAAAAAATATAGTAGTAGCAGCCTCAGTCAATATGGTTGAAATCTGGGATAAAGCATTGTATGAAGAGGCTGTAAACGTGAATGATGCAGATTTTGCTAACCTTGCAGAAGAAGTAATGGGCAATGTGTCAGACGATGAGTTACCATAATCCGGTTTTACTACACCCGAGTGTTGATGCTCTGGTACACAATCCTGAAGGAACTTATGTAGATTGTACTTTCGGGGGAGGCGGGCACTCCCAGCTCATCCTTGAAAAATTATCCAAAAAAGGGAGATTATTCGCCTTTGACCAGGATCAGGATGCGCAGAAAAACACAATTCCGGATAACCGGTTTACCCTGATACCCCAAAATTTCCGGTTTATAAAAAATTTTCTTCGGTTTTACCAGATAGAAAGCATTGACGGAATTCTGGCGGATCTGGGGGTGTCCTCCCATCAGTTCGATATGCCTGAAAGAGGTTTTTCCACCCGCTTCGCCGGGCCATTGGACATGAGAATGAATGCCCAGCAGAATCTTTCCGCGCAAGATATCCTAAACACCTATCCGGAAGAACAACTGGCTGACATATTCTATCTCTATGGAGAACTTTCCCAGTCAAGGAAAATAGCACGGGAAATCGTAGCCAAACGCAAAGAAGAGTCTTTAAAAACGACGGAACAGCTTAAAGAATTATTTAAAAAATCCGTTCCGGCACACAAACAGAATAAGTTTTTCGCCCAGCTGTTTCAGGCTTTGAGGATAGAAGTAAACGATGAACTGAGTGCCTTGAAGGAACTTCTGACCCAAAGTTATGAATTATTAAAACCTGGAGGAATATTGGTGTTTATCTCCTATCATTCCCTGGAAGACCGCCTGGTAAAAAAATTTATAAAAACAGGGCTTTTTGAAGGAGAACCGGAAAGAGATGTATTCGGAAACTGGAATAAACCTTTTGAACTGGTTTCTTCCAAAGCAATTATTCCGGACGAAGAAGAAATAAATGAAAATCCGAGAGCACGAAGTGCCCGAATGAGAATAGCGATAAAAAAAGATGGCAAAAAGAGTTAAAACGAAAACACGAACACTCTCAGATATACTGAGGGGAAAATTTCTGGTGGAAGGCGGAGCCTACTCTACCTGGAAGTTTATCCTCTTTGTTGTGGTTCTGGCTCTTATATCCATCTCTTCCTCGCACCTGGTAGATGAAAAAGTAGTGGAAATTTCTGACTTAAAGGAAAAAGCAGAAGAATACAAAGCACGATATGCTTTGATACACAGCAAACTGATGAAGCTTAAAGTAGAATCGGAATTGGAAAATATGGTTTTGGCCGACTCTCTTTTTGCATTGGAAAAACAACCCTATAAACTATTAGTGCCGAAAGTCAAAGATGAATAACGAGCGTAAGAACATATTAGCACGTGCTTATTTAGTTGCTGCATTTATTTTATTATTTGCAGTATCCGTCTTTGCCCGCTTAATATACATCCAGACTCACGATACGGAAAAATACCGGAACCTTGCCCAGACCACCAACTTCAGAAACGTAGAAGTACAGGCGGCACGGGGAAACTTATATGCATCAGACGGGATTTTACTGGCAACCTCCATTACCCAATACGATATATTCATGGATATGAAAACAATCCGGAAAGAATTATATCAGGATAATATCAGTGCCCTATGCGATTCCCTTCAAAAAATGTTCGGAAAACCCAGTCATTATTTCTATAAAGTATTAAATACCGGAAGGAAGAACAACGACCAATATCTGAAACTGGCAAGAGGACTGGATTATGAGCAATTTACCCGGTTGAAAAACTTCCCTATACTGAACAAAGGACAAAACAAAGGAGGGCTTATTGTAGAAAGAAGAATAGAAAGGATAAAAACTATTTCCGGCTTTGGAAGCCGAACCTTAGGTTTTGATGATAATCGGGGTAAATCTGGTCTGGAAGGAGCTTTTTCTATCTACCTGAAAGGGAAAAACGGAAAGGAAATACAACAGAGAATCAATCAGAAACAATGGAAACCCATTAATATAGAAGTAGAGCCTCAGGATGGGGACGATGTGTATACTACTATAGATATGAGAATCCAGGATATAGCCTATTCGGCTCTTCAGGATCAGCTGATAAAATCCGAAGCAGATCATGGATGCGCTGTGGTAATGGATGTAAAAACAGGGAAGATAGTAGCCTTAACCAATCTTCAAAGAACTCAGGACGGAACCTATGATGATTTGCGAAATTTTGCCGTATGGGAAGCCGCAGAGCCGGGCTCTACCTTTAAATCCATTTCTATGCTCGCCTTATTGGATGACGGGTATGTAACTCCTGAAACCACCGTGGATATCGGACAGGGATATTGGAACTATCACAACTATACGGTACGTGACGACCACGGACACGGAACTATCACCCTGTCCCAGGTTTTATCCCAGTCAAGTAACGTGGGAATATCCAAAACCGTAACCCGGTATTATTCCAAAAATCCACAGGATTTTTTAAATAAAATAAACTCCTGGGGTATCAGCAAAAAAACCGGAATAGACATTCCCGGAGAGAGTAATCCGTACACACCCAAATACAACAAAACCTGGAGTCCTATTACCCTGGCCTGGATGTCTTTCGGATATGGGGTAAAACTGACCCCTCTGCAGATATTGACTTTCTACAACGGGGTGGCAAACGGAGGGCAATTGATGAAGCCGCAGTTACTGGAAAAAATAGAACGGAAGGGAGTCGTAACCCATCAATTCACTCCCGTTATATTAGATCAGCGCATGGCTTCCGATAAAGCTGTTTCCGAACTGAAAAAGATGCTGACCTATGCGGTAGAAACCGGAACTTCAAGAAGTATTTACACCCCTAACCTGTCTATGGCAGGAAAAACAGGAACAGCCCAGGTTGAATACTGGAACAAAGGAAAAGGAAGGCTTTATCAGGCATCTTTCTGTGGATTTTTCCCGGCAGATAACCCGGAGTATTCCTGTATTGTAGTGGTTAACAAACCTAAAAACGGATTTTACGGTGCCCAGGTAGCTGCTCCGGTATTCAAGGAGATAGCAGGAAAAGTTTACCTTAAAAAACCTTTGAATTTACCTAAAGAAGACAATACCCGGCAATCTGTAAATATCCAGCAATTAATTACCAAAACCCAGAAACCGGCTATAAACCCCAATATCAAAGTAGTACCCAGTGTAGTAGGATTTTACGGAAAAGATGCCGTCCCTGCCCTGGAAAACTTAGGTTTAAAAGTGGTTTATTCAGGAGAAGGAAAAGTACTAACCCAGTCTATCGTAGGATATCCTTTGAAAAAGGGAATGACTGTTTATTTAAAACTTGGAGCATGAAAGTACTTTCAGACATATTATACAAAGTATCCCTTGAAAAAGTAATAGGAAACGTACGGGTTCCCATCACTCAACTTTCCTTTGATTCCCGGGCTGTAGAGTCCGGCAATGCCTTCTTTGCCGTAAAAGGATATGACCTGGATGGGCATAAATACATTGAAAACGCTATAAATAAAGGAGCTGTTGCCATAATATGTGAAGATATACCCGAAGAACAAAAAGAAGGAATTACTTACATACAGGTAAAAAATACAGCCGTAGCCTTAGGGATTACAGCATCCAACTTTTATGATAACCCTTCCGAAAAATTAACTCTGATCGGAATTACCGGAACCAATGGAAAAACCACCACGACCACTTTATTATACAATTTGTTTACCCAGTTAGGTTTCCGGTGCACTCTATTATCAACCATTGAAAACAGGATCGCAGATAAAATTTTAAATTCCACCCATACCACCCCGGATCCCATTACTATAAATAAACTATTGGCACAAGCCGTTGAAAGTAATTGCGAATATGCCTTTATGGAGGTAAGTTCTCACGGAATACATCAAAACAGGCTAGCCGGGCTCACTTTCAAAATCGGGGCCTTTACCAATCTTACCCACGACCATTTAGACTATCACAAAACTTTTGATAATTATTTGGCCGCTAAGAAAAAGTTTTTTGATGATTTACCGAAAACCGCTGTAGCCTTAACCAATATGGATGATAAAAACGGATTGGTTATGCTCCAGAACACTCAGGCAAAAAAAGTAACCTATTCCCTGAAATCAAATTCCGATTATAAAGGAAAAATCATAGAAAACCGGTTAGACGGTATGCTTCTCCAGTTTAACGGAAAAGAATTTTGGACAGTCTTAGCTGGAAAATTCAATGCATACAATGAGTTACTGGCTTATGCCATCGCATTGGAATTGGGCTTTGATTCCCTGGATATATTAACCGCCCTGAGCAAACTCCAACGCGTAAAAGGACGATTTGAAACCTTTGTTTCCGATAACGGAATTTATGTCATTGTGGATTATTCCCATACACCTGACGCATTAAAAAATATATTGGAAGCCGTAAATCAGACCAGAACTCGGAACGAACAGCTTATAACCGTTTTCGGATGCGGAGGACACCGGGATAAAGAAAAGAGGCCGAAAATGGGAGATATTGCCACCCAGCTTTCCGACCTGGCAATTATCACCTCCGATAACCCCCGGGATGAAAACCCGGAGGAAATCATACACGAAGTAGAAAAAGGGGTAGCGCCCCAAAACACTCATAAATATATTTCTATTACCGATAGAAAACAAGCCATAAAAACCGCAGTTAAAATGGCAAAGCCAAAAGACATCATTTTAATTGCAGGAAAGGGACACGAAAATTATCAGGAAATCAACGGAGAAAAATTTCCTTTTGATGATATGACCATAGTTCAAGAATTACTAAAAAATATCCATTAAATGCTGTACTATTTATTTGAATATCTGAGCCAACATTATTATATCCCGGGAAGCGGATTGTTTAAGTACATCACTTTCCGTTCCCTTGCTGCAGTATTCACTTCCCTATTTATCTCTCTGATTATCGGAAGGAAGATTATCAACATTCTCAGAAAAAAACAATTAGGAGAAAATGTCAGAGAATTGGGATTAACCGGACAAAAAGAAAAAGAAGGTACTCCCACTATGGGAGGAGTTATCATTATTCTGGCAACCCTTGTCCCTGTTCTTCTTTTCTGTAAACTAAACAATATTTACATCATTATCCTGGTTGTCTCCACTATCTGGATGGGTATTATCGGATTTTTGGACGACTTCTTAAAAATACATAGAAAAAATAAAGAAGGATTAAAAGGAAAATTCAAAGTTTTAGGACAAATAGGATTAGGTGTATTCGTAGGAGTAGTTCTGTACACTCATCCGGGTATTGTAATCAAAGAAAAAATAGAAGGAGTGCACAATATTGAATACTCCAAAGATTTTTACCCCAGCGAAAAATCATTCAAAACCACTATCCCTTTCTTTAAAAATAACCAGTTCGACTACGGAAGAATACTGAACTGGCTGGGAGTGGATGAAAAAGACTCTCAGAATTTAGTCTGGATTATTCTGATTCCTGTAGTAATCACTATTGTAACCGCGGTATCTAACGGAGCCAATCTTACTGACGGAATAGACGGGCTCGCTGCGGGAAGTTCCGCCATTATTGTAGTTACACTTGCCCTGTTTGCCTATGTTTCAGGAAATATTATGATGGCAGATTACCTGAATCTGATGTATATACCCGATTCCGGAGAAATTGTAATTTTCTCCGCTGCCTTTGCAGGGGCCCTGATTGGGTTCCTATGGTACAATACTTATCCTGCACAAGTGTTTATGGGAGATACTGGAAGCCTTACCATCGGAGGGGTAATTGCCGTACTGGCCATTGTACTGAGAAAAGAAATGTTAATTCCCGTATTGTGCGGAATTTTTCTGGTGGAAAATTTATCTGTTATAATACAGGTCGCTTATTTAAAATACACCAAGAAAAGATATGGAGAAGGAAGAAGGGTATTTTTAATTTCTACTTTACATCATAATTTTAAAAAATTAGGTTATAACGAAAGTAAAATATTAACACGGTTTTTGATTATCGGACTCATTA
>JAVBRH010000271.1:0-5655 GCA_031548225.1 Apibacter sp. | reverse complement strand
TATGGATTCATTAATTATGGGAATTTTTTATCAGAAGTAGAAACAGATAAAAAGAAAAAAACATATAATTTCGATTTTGAAGAAATCAAACAATTTATCCAGGAAAATAGTATTCAAATTATTTTTTTCTCTCTTAAGGGAAAATTATCCCAGAGTATTCAGGACGACCTGACTTTATTGGCTCAGAAAAACCATATGGAAATTCGGTTTATTCCCAGTGCTATTTATGATTCTTTCAACAGCCTTAAGCTGGAATATTATGATACATTTCCGGTATTGACTTTTAAAGAATTTCCCTTAGATAATTTTTGGAATCAGTTTTTAAAAAGAGCTTTTGACATTATTTTTTCTTTGTGTGTAATTGTTCTAATCTTCAGCTGGCTGTTTCCTATAATAGCCCTTGCCATTTTATTAGATTCAGGTCAGCCGATCTTTTATTTACAGGAGAGAATTGGGTTTAAGGGAAAACCATTTCATTGTTTTAAATTCAGAACGATGAAAGCAAGTAAGGATAACGATATAAAAGCAACGGTAAGAGGAGATAAAAGAATTACCCGATTAGGACGTTTATTACGAAAAACCAGTCTGGATGAACTCCCGCAGTTTTTCAATGTATTGAAAGGAGATATGTCTGTTGTAGGTCCTCGTCCCCATATGGTCGTAGAAGATGAATATTACAATGATCTTCTTTTAAAGTACAGTTTGAGGCATTATGTGAAGCCGGGAATAACAGGATTGGCTCAGGTAAAAGGATTTAGAGGAGAAGTTAATACAAAGGAAGATATGCAGAAAAGGATTATTTCAGATATATTTTATGTGAAGAATTGGTCATTCTTATTGGATTTATTTATAATAACAAGAACCTTTTTTAAGGTTTTAGGAGGAGATGATAAAGCATTTTAAACTGATTTAATTAATTAGGTTCATTAATATAAATTGATTCTAAATTAATGTAAACAGGCAGGTTATCTGTCAATATAAATAAAAAATAAATAGTACATTTGTATTATAATTGTGAAGATAATAGGAAAAATATCAATGATTTTGGCCACCATTATAATTGTGGTGCACAGTATTGTTCCTCATCAGCATCGGGCACAAATTGAGGTAGTTATCCATGAGTGTCTTTTTTCAGATTCGGAAGGAAACAATTCTTCAGGAAACATTTTTGAAAAATTAGAAGATGCAATTAAACATTTGAATTTAGGAGAAAAACATCTTGAAAATTTCAGGATTTCCTCCTATGAATACGAATTTTCCTTTGTCAATGTATTTGAAATTCCGGAAATTTTAACCTTGTTTAAATTTCGGTTACAAAATGTAGAAAAAGTAAATCATTTCTTTTATTATAATGCCATCTATACCATTGCTGAAAACAAATTAGGCTATGGATTGAGGGCTCCTCCCTGTGTGTAATGAATACTGTATTTATTTGACGGTGTAGTATATTGGATATACTGGCTTGGTCAATAATAATTTTTCAATTAACAAATAATTCATTATCATGCAAACCAACAACAAACATAAATTTTCATTTTTACACAGATTTTTACATTGGGCCATTGGCTTAGCGATCCTATTCATTCTGCTTACGGTTTTTTTACGATTAGGCTGGATGAGTAAAGAAAGCGTAGGAGAGATCATTCTTAAGGATTTACAACAAAAAAGTATAACCATTTCTCAGGCAGATGCACAAGGTATAGCCAGAGATATCCGTAAACCCATGTTTAACTGGCATATTTATATTGGATATGTATTAATAGGCTTATATTTAATACGGGTAGTTTATATTTTTGTAAAAGGAGTGAAATTTCCTTCCCTTTTTTCTAAGAATATAACCTCCAAACAAAAATTACAGTCTGTTATTTATGTACTGTTTTACATCGTTCTGGGAATTACCCTATTGTCAGGATTTTTAATTGTAAACGGACCTAAAGATTACAAAGAACTCTTAGAAGCAATTCATAAACCTTCTCTTTATTTCATGATTGTTTTCCTTATATTTCATTTCGCAGGTATTTTTATTGGAGAAAAAACAACGGAAGGAGGGGTGGTTTCTTCAATGATTAACGGTAAAAATTAAAAGAGTACAACCAGCTTTTCTTCATTAGATCATAAAAATTAAGGCGGATACGATTTAGTGTTCCATTCATCTTGTTTGGATGTATAAATTTATAAACGCCAAATAATTCTTAGTTAAATATATGTTTAAGAAAATCATAGAATTATCTATCAATAATAAACTGTTGGTTATTGTATGTACATTGGCCCTGTTAATAGGCGGAATTTATTCCGTAAGAGATATAGCTATTGATGCTACTCCTGATATTACCAACAATCAGGTTCAGGTAGTAACAACCTCTCCCACGCTGGCACCTCAGGAAGTCGAACAACTAATTACTTTTCCCTTAGAAACTCAGTTACGGAATATTCCCGGAACTATAGAAGTCCGTTCCATTTCCAGATTCGGGTTATCCATTATTACGGTAGTTTTTAACGAAAGTGTTCCTACCTTACAGGCGAGGCAGTTGGTAAAAGAACAGATAGATGTGGCAAAAGGAGATATTCCCGCAGGATTGGGAGATCCCCAGTTAATGCCTATAACCACGGGGTTAGGAGAGATATACCAGTATATAATAAAAGTAAAACCGGGATATGAAGGAAAATATACCATTGAGGAACTCCGGACTATTCAGGATTGGATAATAAAAAGACAGCTGAACGGGATTGAAGGAATTATTGAAATTTCCAGTTTCGGGGGAAAGGTAAAGGAATATGAAGTTTCCATTGACCCCGTAGCTCTTCAGAGCTATAATCTTACCCTTGAGGAAGTTTATACTGCACTGGAAAAGAACAATCAGAATTCAGGATCAGGATATATTCAGCAAAAACATAACCTCTTTTATATAAGAACAGAGGGAATGCTGAAAACCTTTCAGGATATTGAAAATGTAGTGATAGCGGTGAATGGAATAGTTCCGGTTAAAATATCCGATGTTGCCAAGGTAAAAATAGGCTCGGCGCAACGATTTGGAGCGATGACTATGGACGGACAGGGAGAAGTAGTAGGAGGAATTACCCTGATGCTGAAAGGAGCAGATTCCTACAAAACCGTTCAGAATGTAAAAGAAAGAGTAGAAAAAATTAAAAAATCACTACCGGAGGGTCTGGATATGTATGTGTATTTAGACCGGGCAAACCTTATTGATAAAGCCATTTCAACCGTAACTAACAACTTGGTGGAAGGAGGGTTAATAGTAATCTTTGTATTAATTCTTCTTTTAGGAAATCTTCGTGCCGGACTTATCGTAGCTTCAGTCATTCCCCTTTCGTTACTTTTTGCTTTATTTATGATGGATGCCTTTGGTGTTTCTGCCAATCTGCTCTCCTTAGGAGCAATGGACTTTGGAATTGTGGTGGATGGAGCCATTATCATTATTGAAAGTGTCATTCATGTCCTTTATACAGGTTATATAGGTAAGACCTTAACCCGTAAAGAGATGGACGAAGTAGTCGGGAAAACGGCAGGAGAAATATACAAATCGGCAGCCTTCGGTATTATGATCATCATACTTGTATTTATTCCGATTATGACATTAACGGGAATAGAAGGAAAAATGTTCCGTCCGATGGCATTAGCGGTCAGTTTTGCCATTTTGGGAGCGTTTATTTTATCACTAACCTATGTTCCGGTAATGACCACTCTATTTCTTAAAAGGAAAATAGTACACAAAGTCACCTTTGCAGATAAAATCATGGGAAAACTCAAAACATTGTATCTCCCTACTTTGGAAAAAGTTCTGAAATTTCCTTATACCATAGTAAGTATTTTGGTGGCCATATGGATGTTTTTTGTAGTGGTGTTTGTCAATATGGGATCTGAGTTTGTTCCTACTTTGCAGGAAGGAGATATTGCCATGCAGATGAGCATACAGCCCGGAAGTTCCCTGGATGAAAGTATAACCACCACTACCAAAGCCGAGAAAATCCTCAAAGACAACTTTCCCGAAGTATTGCATGTAGTCTCTAAAATTGGTACGGCAGAAATTCCGACAGACCCTATGGGGATTGAAGATGCCGATATTATGATTATTCTGAAAGAAAGAGACCAGTGGACTTCGGCAAAAACGCAGGGAGAACTGGCAGATAAAATGAAAGAAAAATTATCAGCTATCTTAGGGGCTTCTTTTGAGTTTTCTCAGCCCATACAATTACGTTTTAATGAATTAATGACCGGAGCCAAGGCAGATGTCGTAATCAAGATATTCGGAGACGACACCAATGAGTTAAAAAGACTGGCAGATCAGACAGCAGATGTCATACGAAAAATAAAAGGAGCAGCAGACGTAAAGGTGGAACAGACCGAAGGGTTAAAACAGATGAAAATCAGTTATGACCGTTTAAAAATAGCACAATACGGACTTGATATCAATTCCCTGAACCAGGTAATTCGTTCTACTATTGCAGGGCAGGGAGCAGGAGTTATTTTAGAAGGAGAACGCCGCTTTGAATTGATAGTACGGTTAAATGAGAATTACAGGGAAAATTTTAATCTGGATCAATTATATGTGCGTACTGTGACTAACACCTTGATTCCTGTTTCAGAAGTGGCATCCGTTGACTTCGAAACAGGGCCCATGATGATTTCACGTGAGCAGGCCCAGAGGAAAATCAATATAGGTGTGAACGTTAGGGGAGTAGATGTAGCCACTCTGGTTACAAACATGCAAAAAGATTTGGATAAAGAAATCAAATTGCCGCCCGGTTACCGGATGGAATACGGAGGAGCTTTTGAAAATCTTCAGGAAGCGACTTCCCGGTTAAGTATAGCCATTCCTATTGCCCTTGTTACCATCATCCTGTTATTATATATGGCCTTTAAAAGTATTAAAGATGCATTGCTTATTTTTACTGCAGTACCTTTAGCCTCTATCGGAGGAATTATCGCATTGTGGACACGGGGACTTCCGTTCAGTATTTCTGCCGGAGTCGGATTTATAGCCCTGTTTGGAGTAGCCGTATTGAACGGAATTGTGTTAGTGAGCGAATTAAATCGCCTGAAAAATTCGGGGAAATATACTTCCTTGCGTGAAGTAATAAAAATAGGTTCCTTAAACCGGCTTCGTCCCGTGTTTATGACTGCTATGGTGGCAACTTTGGGATTTTTTCCGATGGCGCTATCCACATCTAACGGGGCGGAAGTGCAAAGACCGTTGGCTACAGTGGTTATAGGGGGATTGATTACCTCTACATTGCTGACGCTTTTAATTATTCCCGCTTTATATTATATTGTAGAAAATAAAGAATTTAAAAAACGTATGAACGCAAAAGCACTTACCATACTTATATTTTTCTTTGGAAGCACTCTTGCCGTAAATGCCCAGACCCAGGTAACTTTGTCCGATTTGTTGGGCCGGGTTTCCAAAGATAATTTAGAATTGAAATCAGAAGGGTTACAAGTACAGAGAGAACAACTTGAAAAAAAGTATGCCTATTCACCCAGAAATACAAGTATGACTTTAGGATATGGGCAATATAATAGTTCCGATATGGATTACCAGCTTGAAGCCTTTCAGGATTTGGGTAATCTTTTTTCCTATAAGAAAACCAAAGAATTGTCGGATGCCCGGGTGGACTGGATAACTACCCGTTCAT
>JAVBRH010000032.1:0-6206 GCA_031548225.1 Apibacter sp. | reverse complement strand
TATGGCCCGTTGTGCAGGGATAAGCCCGATAAGAAGTCCCAGACCTACCATAAGTCCCAAGGCGGCAAATACGTTCCATATATTCACAGTCGGATTATAAAACGGAAAGCTGGGGCTTTCACCAACATAATAGTTAACACCGATTAAAAGCAAAATTCCTCCTATAAAACCCATCATTCCGGAAAGAACAGTTAGAAATACACTTTCTGTAAGTATTTGTCCTCTTATTTCTCCGGGTTTAGCCCCTAATGCCCTTCTGATTCCAATCTCCAGGGTTCTTTCTTTTACAGTAATTAATAATATATTCGAAATGGCGATTACACCGGCCAGAATGGTCAGTCCGCCTACTACCCAGGTCAATATCTGCATTCCAATCAGAAAGCCGTTCAGTTTGTTTATCCTTTCTGCAAGGTTAAAGCTTCCAAAGGCTCTTTCGTCGGTAGGGGAAACATTATTTTTTTTCTTGAGGGCCAGCTTGATTTTTCCTTCTGCTGTTTTTACATCATACTGGGGCTTTATGGAAATTACCATATAGGTTATTTTATCTCCCCGGTTATATAAGGTCTGAAAAGTATTAAAAGGAATGAAAATCAGGTCGTTAGTTATGAATCCGGCATTAGGAATCCGGTAAACTCCGATGACCTGAAAATAAATATCTCCGATTTTGATATATTGTCCGATGGGATTTTCCGTTTTTTTAAACAATTGTTCCATCACCTCTTTTCCTATGACCGCTACTTTTCTGCTTTCAGTAATGTCATCCTGATTAAGAAATCTCCCTTTTGCTAACTCCTTTTTTTCAATTTTGGTAACTAAAGGATAATCTCCGTAAATTCGGTAAACTTTACTGACATTACCTCTGGTTATAGCTCCCTGCTCAGAGCCGCTGGCATTTCTGGGAACGATAAAATCCACTTCCGGAACTTCTTTTTCAAGATAATTTACATCTCCCATATGGAGAAATACTTCCCTTCCTCTGGGGAATCCGCCATAAGGCTCTCCTGTACTCGCTGCCCATAAAAACACACTGTTGGTGGCAAACCCGTCAAAGATTTTATTAAATCCATTTTCCACTCCTTTGGCTGCACCTAATAAAAAAACATAAAGAAACATTCCCCAGGACACTCCAATCATGGTCAGGACGGTTCTTAATTTATTTTTGCTAAGGGAATGATAAATTTCATTCCAGGTTTCTCTTTCAAAAATAAGCATGGTTTCTTACTGGTTTTGTTATCTAATCAGCCATAAGGGCTTCAATTGGTTTAATTTTAGCTGCTTTCCGGGCGGGAATAAATCCGGCGATTCCCCCGAACGTAATCAGGCATACAGTGGCAAAAATCACTAACCCCCAGCTTACGGACGGATTAAGTATGAAATATTCTTCCAGACGGTTTCCTATAAACCTTAATGCCAGAACACCCAGTCCCACTCCTAAAAAGCCGGAGATTACCGTAATGAAAATGGACTCCTGTAAAATGAGACCTACGATATTGGACGGATGTGCTCCTAATGCTTTACGAATCCCTATTTCCCGGGTTCTTTCTTTTACAATGTACACCATTATATTACTGATTCCTATGATTCCTGCCATAATGGTTCCAAAGCCGATAAAAACGACCAGAACTGATATCACTGCAAAGAAAGCAAAAGTATCACCCATGTTTTCCGCATTATTTCTTATATATAATCCGGATTTATCTGTAGGAGAAATTTTTAACTTTGCCCGCAAATCCTTTTCTATATTGTCTCCTAACTTCATAGCCTGTTTGGGAGGCATAGTAGGAATATAGGTAATGTCAATCTGATTAATGGTGTCGGAGCCCTTTCTTCCTGCCTGCATGGTGGTAATCGGGATATAAATGGCCCTTTCATCGTTATAACCTCCTTCATTAGAAAAAACTCCTATTACCCGGTAATTAATTCCCCCAATGGCTATATATTTTCCTATAACATTTCCTTGTTTGAATAGTTCCTTATCTATCAGGCGGCCTATAACTGCAAATTTATTTTTATTCTCCATATCCGACCAGGTGATAAATCTTCCGGACAGGATTTTAGACTTTTCCAGATGTTGTTTTTCAGGGTAGGTTCCTTTGATAGTATAGGTTCCCGATTCGGTTCCAAAAACTACCAGATCAGTTCTGGTAACAGTAGCGGTTTTGTACTCTAGATCCTTGTCATATCCTCTTTTTATTATATCCAGATCTTGATTTCTCAGGGAAATATTTCTGTTTTCCTGAAGTCCGAGATAGGCTTCCATAGCTCTTCCGGGAAAGATGTTTATCTGGTTTGTCGCTCCCCCGTCCATAATGAATTGTGCCATAAATCCGTTTTGCAATCCATTTCCTATACCAAAAAGGATGATAAAAATAAACAGTCCCAGGGTAATAGTAAAACCGGAGAGAAAAGTTCTCAGTTTATTCTGATTGATAGAGTAAAAAATTTCCTGCCAGCGGTCTATATCGAACATGGTAAATTATACTAAAATTTCTTGTTTTATAAATTCATCACTTTCTATGACACCGTCTTTAAGATAAACGATTCTTTTACATTGTTGGGCCACATCAGGCTCATGAGTTACAATCAATATGGTTTTTCCCTCATTGTTGATTTGTTGCAGGAATTTAATTACTTCATGGGTTGTTTGGCTGTCCAGTGCCCCGGTAGGCTCATCTGCAAGAATTACTTTCGGTTGGGTAACCAGTGCACGGGCAATCGCAACCCGTTGTTTTTGCCCTCCCGACAATTCATTAGGCATATGTTCTGCCCAGTTTTCGAGTCCTACCCGGTCTAGATATTCCAGGGCTATCTGATTTCTTTTTGACCGTTTGATTTTTTGATAGTACAGAGGTAGAGCTACATTTTCCAAAGCATTTTTAAAGCCTATCAGGTTGAAGGATTGAAAAACGAAGCCTAAAAATTTATTTCTGTAATCTGCCGCCTTTGATTCGCTTAAGTTTTTTGCGATTTTTACCCCGTCAAGAATATAATCTCCGGAATCGGCATAGTCCAAAATTCCTAAAATATTCAGCAGGGTTGAATTCCCTGATCCTGAGGATCCCATAATAGCTACCATTTCCCCTTCTTTGATTTCCAGATTAATACCTTTGAGAACGTGTAATTGATTGCTTCCTATATCATAGGATTTATGGATATTTCGTAATGAGATCATCGAATCTTTATTATAATTAAATTTGTGTATGATATATTTTAATTGTTACATTTAACATCAAATTTATGGATTTTAATTAAATTAAAATGGAGAAAAATGATATTAAAAATATAGGGGATATTAAAATAATGGTAGACAGCTTTTATGCCAGAGTAAGAGAAGATGATCTGTTGAAAGATATTTTTGAAGATATTATCCGGGATAACTGGAATGAACACTTAGAAAAAATGTATCGTTTCTGGCAAACTGCTGTTCTGAATGAGCATACCTATTTTGGAAGCCCCTTTGCTCCCCATGCCGATATGCAGATAGATAAAACTCATTTTGACCGGTGGGTAGAGATTTTTGTAAAAAATATGGATGAACTTTTTTCAGGAGAAAAAGCAGAAGAAACCAAGAAGAGGGCAATAAGCATGGCTCAGTTATTTAATTCCAAACTGGAATATTACAGAGATAACCATAACAAACCTCTTATGTGAAGGGAATAGCCCTCCTTTGGAGGGGTGAGAGGATGTCTTTCTGAACATAGCGAAGCGGAGTGAAGAATCTCTCTAAAAGCTGTTGGCTAATGGTAATCAAGTTTTTCAAGCTAATTTGCTCAAAAGAAAAAGAATATAACAATCAAATAGTTACATTTAATAGTTGCATCGAACTCAGGTTAGATTTATGAATAACCTGTTAGCTATTCAATTTCTATTTTGTTTATTTCTTTCATGAGTCTGTCTGTTTCCGACAGCGCAACGATTATTTTTTGATAATGCAGAATGTCGGTAAAGTCCAGTGTGCGACCTTTGCGGTCTTTAAGCCATTTTTGGGCAGGTTGATAGCCACCAATGTAGAAGTTCCAGGCTGTTTCTGGCACCTGGTCAAAATATTGGGTGTCGTTTATAAACACTTTTCCATTTTCGTATTTGGGTTTTGTAACTACATTATCCCCATCAATAGGATATTGGGTAATGTAGCGTTCTACTACCGGACTTTCCAACAGATGAATTTGACGGATTTCACCCCCGAGTTTTACCAGCTTCCAAAAGGTTTCTGTGTCTTTTGGATAAGGTATGCGCGGAAAATCTAGTTTTAAAAATTCCTTGTATTTTTCCCGGTAAGCAGGTGAATACAACACGGCATAGATATAGTCTAAAATATCTATAGGAGTAAAGGTTTGTTTGTATTCGTCCCGGAGTTCATCGTTATGGTTTGCGAAGCAAACATTGCAATTTTCTTTTTCCGGAACAAAGGTAAGGCCTAAACCTTTGGCTATCTCACTGACAATTTCCGGGTTTAGGTTGGGTATTCTTTGGTTGCTTTGATCAATGGTATCTCCGAGTCTGTGCTGCTGGTTTATAGTATCAATGTATTGTTTTAAATTCATGGATTTAATTTCACCAGATGGTTTTGACTGTTATTTTTCGTGAGATATTTTTTATATTTATCTGATTTTAGTTAGCAAGGGAAGAAACCTCCACCGAATCATTTATTTTTTTAATTAATCCCTGAAGTACTTTTCCAGGTCCTGTTTCAACAAAAACCGAACAATTATCGGCAATCATGTTCTCAATTATTTGCATCCAGTGCACGGGTGCGGTTAACTGATGAATCAAGTTTTCTTTTATCTCATCGACATTCGTAACTGCTTTGCTGGTATAATTCTGATATATAGGAACATTGGGAGAATTAAACCGGGTTTTCTCAATAGCTTCAGCCAGCCTGTCCTGAGCGCCCTGCATAAGCGGGGAATGGAAAGCTCCGTTTACCGCAAGGATCACCGTTCTTTTTGCCCCTTTTTCCTTTAAAATTTCGCAGGCATCTTCCACAGCTTTTACATGCCCGGATATGACTAATTGTCCCGGACAGTTGTAATTTGCAGGAACCACAATGTGATTTTCAGAGGATATTTCTTTACAGACTTGCTCTATTACGGAGTCTTCAAGTCCTATGACAGCAGCCATAGTGGAGGGATTTTCCCGGCAGGCATCCTGCATGGCAAGAGCTCTTTCATAAACCAGTTTCAATCCGTCGTCGAAAGAGAGAACTCCATTTCCCACCAATGCGGAAAATTCGCCTAAAGAATGTCCGGCAACCATTTCGGTTCTTATGTTTTCTATTACTCTGGTAGCTGCTATGGAATGAATGAAAATTGCAGGCTGAGTTACTTTCGTCTGCATAAGCTGTTCTGCTGTCCCGTTAAACATGATATCCAGAATGTCGAAACCCAGAATATCGTTTGCCGAGTTCATCAATTCCTTAATTTCCGTTTTACTATCATAAAGCTCCTTTCCCATACCGGGAAACTGCGATCCCTGTCCGGAGAATATTAGTGAATTCATTTAGTTGTTATTTTATTAGTTGGATAATTCTTGCACCCTGGTTGGCCCAGGCTCCGTTTCTTTTTATTCTGTTGAAAGAGTATTTATTACTCAATTGTTTGTTTTCCAGTTTCATAGCATTTCCGGATAAATCTCCTTTATCGTTTATGCGGCTTAGAATATCATAAGTTACATCAAATCCTGCTACAGCATATTTATCAGGAATAGAGCAGTATTTTTTCTTGTAAAGATTTAAGGTTTTTTGCTCGTTGAATCCACTTTCATTGACATATTTCGTATCTGAATAAATGAGTCCGAAGTCTAATAATTTATCTTCGTATTTTTTATTGTCGAACAGAGTGGAATAAAATAGGGAAATAGGCTGTATCTGGCTGCTTTCCAGTTTGGTTATAACATCTAAGTATTTACTGATAAAAGTATCCTGATCGGAAACCAGAATGGTATAAACTTTATTTTCTTCCTGTGTTACCAGATTAACATCCGGCTTTATATCTTCCGGCTTTTGGGTTAACACCACCTCCGCACTGTTTTTCCTGTTCTTTATCAGGGTTTGGAAATAAGTAGCCGTTTGAGCATGGTCATTGTCATACAGAATATAAATTTTTTCCCAGGAGTATTTTTTGAACATTTCGTTTACCAGTTTCTCTGCCAGAATCTCTTCTTTAGTATCGTATAGAATTAAGTTTTCATAATCGTCCAAATCATTA
>JAVBRH010000046.1:0-3310 GCA_031548225.1 Apibacter sp. | reverse complement strand
ATCTTTCATGGTTCAAGTTGGTGGGGACTTAATGTTGATGTTGTAAAATATATTTTTGAATTTAATAGAAATAATCCTAAATTTAGTACCTATTTCAAATATTCAATGGCTTCGGACGAGAAATATTTCCATACCCTATTTTTTAATTCTCAATTTTCAAAAAGCAATTTATCACAAGGAGAAGAACCGTTTATTCCTGCTACAGCTGCATTTGCAAATCTTCATATCATAGATGATTCTTTGCAAAAATGGTTTATTATAGATGATTTTAACCAAATAAAATACTCAGACAGACTGTTTGTACGTAAAGTTTCTTCTAACTATTCTAAAGAACTGTTGGATAAAATAGATGAAGAATTATTATGAAAACAGCTATACTTCAACCATTTATTCCTCATTATAGAGAAGAGTTTTTTGAGTTACTTACACAGAAAATAGATTGTGATGTATATTGCTATGAGTCCAATGAAAAAATCAACCTAAATAATTTTCAACAATCAAAATTTAAAACAAAACATATCAAATCTAAATTTATTGGTCCTTTTCTGTGGTATAACTTGGGTGCATTTTTTGATAAAAATACAGATAAAATAGTATTAATGTTAGATTTTAAACACATTACTACATGGATATTATTATTAACTAAATTTCTTCATGGAAAAAATGTTATACTCTGGGGGCAAGGAATTTCTGTAAAAAGATATATTCAAGAAGAAAAAAAACCTAGTCTCCTGCTAAAATGGATGATTTTTTTAGCAGATGGTGTCTGGTTTTATACAGATAAAGAATTACAAATATGGAAAAAAAATATTCCTGGGTTAAAGGCTGTTTCTTTAGAAAATACAATTAGTGATATTCGAAAAATCATAGATATTCCAGGCATAAATAAAAAACAGCTAAAAACTAAATATAATATACAAGAATCTATAGTATTGATTTTTTGTGCCAGATTTAATTCATTTCGCAGAATAGATATTCTACTGGAATTAATAAAAAAACTAGATAATAGTAGATACGGATTTATTATAATTGGAGAGGGAAAAGAAAAACCATCCTTTTCCTCATATAAAAATGTTTATGACTTTGGAAGTATTTATGATTTCCATAAAAAAACAGAATTATTTCATATAGCTGATATTTATTTACAGCCTGCTTGGGTAGGATTATCTATAGTAGAGGCTATGGCTTATAGAAAACCTGTTTTTACTTTCAAAAGATCTAAAGATTTATTACAATGTGTTGAATATAATTATATTATTGATGATTATAATGGTAAAATATTTGGTAATATTAAAGACTGTATCATCTATATTAATAATATAAATAAAATAGAACTGGAAAGAATGGGAGAAAATGCCCTAACTTATGCAAAAGATAATCTTATGATGGATAATATGGTAGAAAAAGCTATATCTTTATTATAATGAAAATTCTACATGTAGTATCAAGTATGAATCCTGAAACAGGAGGAGTTTGTAAGGCAGTTAGTACTATAATTCAGGGTATTACCAAACAAAAAAAATATATAGAGAATGAAGTAATGTGTGTAGATATCCCCGAATTAAAGTATATTAATTCAGATAATTTTTTCATTCATGCATTGGGTCCCTCTAAAACAAGTTGGTCTTATTCCCCTAAATTGTCCCCTTGGTTAACTAGCAATATCTCAAAATATAAAATAATTATTGTTCACGGTCTATGGCAGTATCAATCTCATGTTGTATATAAAATTTGGAGAAAACAAAAGATAAAACCGTTTCTTTATGTAATGCCGCATGGTATGTTGGACCCATATTTTCAGAAGGCTAAAGGAAGAAAACTCAAAGCAGTTAGAAATGATATAATTTGGAAATTAATTGAAAATAAATTAATTAATTCTGCAGATGGACTTTTTTTTACCTGTGAATCCGAAAAATTTTTGGCAAAAGAATCCTTCTATCCCTACAAGCCTAAAAAAGAAATAGTTGTAGGGTTAGGAATAGAAACTCCCCCTTCTTATGAAGTTACCATGAAGGAATCTCTTAAGCAAAAATGTAAAAACTGGAATGAAAAACCGTTTATTCTTTTTTTAAGCCGTATTCATAAGAAAATAGGAGTAGACTTATTAATAAAAGCATATCAAAAACTGCAAAACGAAGTAAATGAATTACCTCAATTAATTATAGCAGGTCCAGGGCTGGATTCTTCTTATGGTAAAGAAATACAAAAACTATCATCGACTAACAAAAATCTTCTATTCTCGGGAATGTTAAATGGAGATGCCAAATGGGGAGCCTTTTACCATTGTGAATGTTTCATACTACCCAGTCATCAGGAAAATTTTGGAATTGCTATTGTAGAAGCTATGGCCTGTAAAAAAGCAGTATTGATAACTGAGAAAGTCAACATATGGCGAGAAATCAAAAATGAAGATGCGGGGTTTATTGAAGAAGATACTGAAAATGGAACTTATAAATTATTAAAAAAATGGATAAATTTGCCAATAGATAGAAAAGAGGAAATGAATATAAATGCACAAATAGCATATAAAAAATATTTTTCAATAGAAGAAACCTCAAAGAAACTACTAAAAGAGCTAAATGTATAATATAGACACCCATACAGGGCCTTCTTTCTCTTTAAAGAATCGTATATTGCGAATGATGTGGAATTGTATATACTTTCTATTTTTCACTCATTCTCCCCGTCCGTTCCATTCTTGGAGGTCTTTTTTACTAAAACTTTTCGGTGCTAAGATAGGAAAAGGAGTGCATGTGTACCCCAAAGTGAAAATATGGGCTCCCTGGAATTTGGAATTAGATGACGAATGTGGTATTGGAAATGGGACTACATTGTATTCACAAGGAAAAATTAAAATAGGAAAGAGAGCTATTATCTCACAAGGCGTTCATCTTTGTACTGGAACTCATGATTATACAAAACAAGGACATCCGTTAATTACTTTTCCTATTGTAATTGAGGATCAGGTATGGATTGCAGCGGAGGCCTTTATTCATCCTGGAATAACTATCGGAGAAGGAGCTGTTATAGGTGCCAGATCCGTCGTGACCAAAAATATACCTGCATGGACAATCTGTACAGGAAACCCATGTAAGTCTATCAAAGAAAGAAAAATATTAGATTGAAATGATTTCTGTACTTATACTTACAAAAAATGAAGAACAGGATTTGCCCAAATGCTTAGAATCGGTGAGATGGTGTGATGATATATATGTATTTGATTCTTTTAGTACAGACAAAACTATTGAAATTGCCCAAAAAGCAGGAGCAAAAGTTACACAAAGAACTTTTGATGGATATGCATCGCAAC
>JAVBRH010000175.1:0-26233 GCA_031548225.1 Apibacter sp. | reverse complement strand
AGCCGTAATTGAGGCAGAAGGATTCCTTTGTGCGGTTATAAGAGATAATAACCCGGTTCCGGTTCCTATATCTAAAACAAACTGTGCTTTTGATATATCGGCAAAGCAGCCCAGCAAAACACTATCCGTCCCTACCTTAAATACTTTACTGTCCTGTCTGACGGAGAATTTTTTGAACTTGAAAACATCCTTATTCACTCTTAGGTATTTCAAATTTAAAAATAGACCCTTTTTCTTCTTCCGAGATAAAGGTAATGATCCCGTTATATTCTTCAATGAGTTTCTTTGTAATAGCTAATCCCAGTCCGCTCCCACTGGTCTTGGTGGAAAACTGGGGAGTAAAGATTTTGGACTGAAGTTCTTTAGGGATTCCGCTCCCGTTATCTATAACAGAGAAATAAACCCGCTGTGCATCCTGTCGTATCTTTACGACAATCTGAGGTATCCGGTTTTCAGGGATAGATTGAAATGCATTTTTTACCAGATTGGTGAATGCTCTGTTCAGTAAATTAGGATCAATAGTTAAAAAGATAGGTTCTTCCAGATAATCAAATTTAATATATTGGGATGGAAATATTTCCAATGAGTTTTTAGCAATTTCTATTACATTCAGACGTTGATCCTTTTTCAGGGACATTTTAGCAAAATCAGAAAAGGCTTCAGCAATGGAAGATATAGTATCAATTTGCTGAATAAGGGAACGGGTAAGCGCAGTCAGCTTCTCCGTAACAGCAGGATCATTGGGATCGAATTTCATCTGAAAACTCTGAATTTCCAGTCTCATGGGAGTAAGTGGATTTTTAATCTCATGGGCCACCTGCCTTGCCATTTCCTGCCAAGCACTGTCTTTTTCTACTTTTACCAGAGCGTCGGTCTGTTCCCTGAACTTAGCCAGCATAATGTTATAGGCTTTAACCAAAGGGCTGATTTCATCAATATAGTTATACAGGATCGGTCGGTTATGTGAAAGAGCTCCGGTATCACTCAGGCGATAGGCTACTTCCTTGATTTTTCTTGTTAAGGATTGAGAGAAAAACCACGAAAATACCCCGCTGATTATTAACACTACCAGCATAATTACCAGATACCGGTACAATAATCCGTAAAAATCTTTTTTCAAAAAAGAATCATCATGAAGGTAAGGAAAGTTTATTATACTAATAGGCTGATAATCATTGTTGTATATATACCTATATACAGAAGTGAAATTGCCTCCGGTCTGAGGGGATTTATCCACTACTTCAATACGGTCGTTATTGACATTAAGGCTTTTTAATACTTCCTTAGGGACAAATTCGGTTTTAACATCAGGTTTTTTATTTCCCAGAATAAACTTCCCGTCCAAAGAATAAAAATTGATATCTAAATTATTGATATCTGAAATTTCATAAATTTTATTTCCGACCTTTTCCTTAACCTCTTCCGGTTTCGTGTTCCTGTTGGAAAGGAGATAATCAAAGGTTTCAATAATCAATTGTTCCTTTCTCTCCAACCTGCGGTCATTATAATCTCCTGCAATTTTTACGTATTGATAAAAGGTAATGAACCCCATAGCAAATATAGTGCTGACCATTACTAAAATCATCACTAAAAATATACGAAGGGAAAGAGGAAATCTTTTGTACATTAACTTTTATTGTATTGAATTAACTTATTCTTCCGGCAAGGCACGCCATTTTTTTAGCATTTTTGTAAGGAAGAATAAAAGTACTATAACAAAGATAAGATTAATCCAGAAAAATAAAATAGGATTATCTTTAAAGAATTTAGAAACGGGAGTATAATTCTTCTCGTCATAATAATTCCCGTTCATATATTCTATATAATGAAGTAAGCATATAAAAGGAAGTATCCAGAGGAATATATTCAAAATAACGGCCGATTTTCCTTTACCGCTTTTTCTGAAAATCTTCTCATAAATATAAATAGCACTTCCGGCAAATAGGGAAGACCAGTAAACTAAGGCAAACGTAAATAAGTTATCGTCGTTAACCCCTGATGTCCCCAAAATAATACTGATAATTCCATTGATAAAGCAGAGGAGTCCGGCGGACACAAGAGCCGTTAACCAAGATTTCCTGCTGGTTATCCTGAAAGAAAATAATAAAATAGAAACAAACAAAGAAACATACAGGGAAACCAGAATTACATGTTTTAAAGGGTTTTTATGATACGCATCAGAAATATATCCATAGCCAAACGATAGATTATTGTATTCCGTATAAGGCTCTCCATTAAAAGATTCACTTTTATGAATATAAACAGAAGACGAAACAGGAAAAAGGGGCGGACGATAAATGCGTTCCATCCAGGAACTAACTGTTAAGTTGGTTTTCAACCCGTGCTTTTTCTGAAGATCCATATACTCGGTCATCAAAGTCCTTATACTGTCCTGTTTCCCGTTTTTCAACCAGTTAGTTACTCTTTCAACATTTTTTTCATCCTGCCTGCTTAAATACTGTGTATTAAAGTTCAATAAAGATATACTTATGGAATCCCGGGCATCAGGTTGCCCTTCTCCATCATTTTCAGTCCTTAGGTAATAGTTGTAATCAGATTCGGGTATTAAAACCTCTGCCATGGTTAAAATACCGCTAATTTTCTGAATTTCTTCTTCAGAAGTATACGATTTGACCCGGCATATCGTTCCCTGTATATAAGAACATAAATAAAGGACATTTCCAAAAATCAGGATAAAAATAATGCACCACTCTTCATACAATGAAAAGTGTTTTTTAGGATAGAAATACTTGAAAGCATTATTCTTCAAATAAGATATTAACCATATAATCAACACTAAAACAGAAGTAAATCCGGTAATAAGAATATAAGTGAAATGGGAATCAACGTTTGCATAGCGGCGATAACTGAAACTACCAAAGTCGATTTCCCCGGATAAAAACCCTAAAACATAAAATAAAAGGTTTATTCCGATTACTGCTACCCCCATGGGAACGATTTTGGTATTCCAAAGCAGAGGATAGTGGAGAAGAAGGTATTTTTGAATTTTCTTAAACATAAACAGGATTTTAAAAATAAAAATTAAACAAAGAAACGGCGGGTGGAATTGGAAATGTCCCGGAAGTATTTTACCGGAATATCTTTCTGAATACTGATTTGTAAAAAATCTTTTACAGAAACCGTCGGGGAGAAATAAGCGATGAAAGTTCCCCCGTTGTGTTGCAACCGGGATAGATTTAATCTGCTCAATACCGCATGAAGCTGTTCCTGGTTCCAGTCGGATTCAAATTCTATAACCAGCTCCTTCCCTACTCCCTCATTTACGTTTTCGGCATTCAGGTTTTTTTGTTCTCCATGCTTTAAAAAAACTACCTGGTCTGAAGTTTTTTCCACTTCATACAACTGCTGTGAACTTAAAACGATACCCAGGGGACGGAAAGGAGAGCGAGCAATCGCTTTGAAATCTTCTAAAACGGTTTGCTGTGCCAGAATATCCAGATTAGCCAGAGGCTCATCAATCAATAATAATTTAGGCTTTCGTAAAAGCATCCGTGCCAGTTCAAAACGCATTTTATATCCGGATGAAAGGTCTCTCCAGCGCAAGTTCCGGTAATCCCTTAATCCCATCCGGCTAACGACCAGATCAATCAGATATTTATTTTCTTCTCCTTTTATGCCGTAGGAAGCGGCAGTAAACCATAAATTATCCAACACTGATCCGTACCAGGTATCGGTTCGTTGAGGAATATAAACCAGTTGGGTTCTTAAATCATACTGATCTTCTGTTTTAAAGTGATAAAAAATAGTTCCTTCAGTCGGGAATAATTCTCCGCAAAGCAAACGTAGCAACGTAGTTTTTCCGTTACCATTTTCCCCCACCAATCCGATGATCTTTCCTTCGGAAATATTCAGATTCACAGGGCCCAAAGAAAAAAAGGACTGACTATACGATTTTTTTACCTCTTTAACCTCTGCCAATGGATCCGGCTTTTTAAACGGTTTTTTTGAAAGAAACTGATACAGTTCATTTAAATGGGAGGAATACTTTTCTCTTTTCCCTTCCGGATTGGATTTATTATAATCTGTCCAGGATAAAAGTTCACAGGTTTTTTTATAAAAAGAGAGATCTTCCGTATCAAGAGTAAGGTCTATGATTCGTTTTAATGTAAAAGCATAATCTTCAAATTGTAAAGCCTGAATAATATCCTCATATTGTTTAAAAACATTCATGAAACTTGGTTTATTACCTATAAACGAAAATAGTGAAAATATGTTATCCGGAGTTGGTTTAGTTTAGTTAGATGAGAGATAAAAGATATGAGACACCAGATATTAGATTTATTTTTAATAATTAATTTTTGTTTAAACGATTAAACAATAAAATTTGACGGGGAATTTCTAAACAGACTCCTAAAACACTCCGTTATTCAATTACTCAATTATTCAGTCATTAAATCGCTCCCCTCGCCTTTAATTCCAGGTATTTATTGATGGTATTGATCGTCAGGTTTTGAGGCTCGGTAAGAATGGACTGTATTCCATATTTTTTCAGCTCGTTGACGATGAGTTTTTTATCAAAATCGAACTTTTCTGCAATGACCTTTTGATAAATTTCGCGTGTGTTTTTAGGGCTTTTATCTATTAATTTCCTGAGCTCCACATTTTTAAAGAAAATAACAATAAGCAGATGGCTTTTTGCAATAGCTTTTAAATAAGGAAGCTGGCGGTGCAGGGAATCCAGATTTTCAAAATTAGTGTAGAGAAGAAGCAGACTTCTCTGGTTTATGGTACGTTTAACATCCGCATACAACCTTCCGAAATCACTTTCTGCAAAATCTGTCCGGACATTATACAAAGTCTCCAGAATCAGCTGCATCTGGGATTTTCTCCGTTCAGCCACAATCCGGTTTTCCACCTTCCGGGAAAAAGTAAATAACCCCGCTTTATCATTTTTCTGTAAAGCTACATTGGAAATAACCAGACTTGCATTAATCGCATAATCTAACAAAGATAAACCGTCAAAAGGCATCATCATTACCCGCCCCTTATCAATCACCGAATAAACAGGCTGTGCCCTTTCATCCTGATACTGGTTAACCATAAACCGGCTTCGTTTTGCCGTGGCTTTCCAGTTGATGTTGCGGATATCGTCTCCCGACACATATTCTTTGATCTGTTCAAATTCCATCGTGTTCCCTATTCTCCGGATTTTTTTCAAACCATACTCGTATAAACGATGGGTAAAGGCGCGGAGATCATATTTCTGGAGTTGGAGAAAGGAAGGATAAACAGAAATATTTTTTCCTTCCGAAAAAATATATTTTTTCCGAATCAATCCCAATGGACTTTCTGTATAAACATTGAGTCTCCCGAATTGATAAACTCCCCGCTTAACCGGGCGGATTGAATAAACATAATCTTTTATTTCTCCGGAGTTTAATTTCACTTTAAATAAAAAATCCCGAACCTGAAACTGAAAGGGTATTTCGTCAATTACCCGGAGACGGGCAGGAAAAGCATATAAATTTTCAAAGGTTATATGAACGGGATTATCATCCCCATTACTGAATTTCTCCGGAAGTAAACGATAAGCTTTTATTCCTTTAGGAGTAAGGTACAGAAGAAGAAGATCTGCTACAATTGCCAGAAGAAACAATAAAAAAATAAATTTCAGTATAATAAATAACGGCTCTACAAGGTAAGCTATCACAAAAGCAACAGCAAATCCTAATAGAATCAGGAAAAGACGTTCGGAAAGATAAAGCGATTTAAAAAATTTCCACACGGTTATCTTGGTATTTCAATTCCTTCAACAATCTGTTTTACTACCATGGAAGGAGTCAAACCTTCCATTTCCCTTTCAGGGGTTAAAATAATCCTGTGCTTTAATACGGAAGGAGCAATATATTTTATATCATCAGGAGTGATAAAATCCTTACCCTTCAGGGCTGCATAGGCTTTTGAAGCATTCAAAATAGCTATGGAAGCTCTTGGAGACGCTCCTAAATACAAGTTTGCATTAGTCCGTGTGGAAGTAACAATCTTTGCAATATACTCCATAAGGGCTTCTTCTACATGCACCTGTTTGATAAGGTTTTGATACCGGACAATCTCTTCGGCTGAAATTACGGGATTAACCATTTCCACTTCTGTCTGGTTTTTCATCTCGTTATGACGCTTGATGATCTCCACCTCTTCCTGCACTTCAGGATAATTAATTTCTATCTTAAACAGGAAACGATCCAGCTGGGCTTCCGGCAAACGGTAAGTCCCTTCCTGTTCCACCGGATTTTGGGTGGCGAAAATAGTGAACGGTCGTGAAAACACCTGGGTTTGTCCATCCACGGTAATCTGCCGTTCTGCCATTACCTCGAATAAAGCCGCCTGGGTTTTTGCCGGTGCACGGTTGATCTCGTCAATTAAAACAATATGGGAAAACACAGGACCTTTTTTAAATTCAAAATTTGTCGTTTTTTCGTTAAAAACAGAAGTTCCTATTACATCCGAGGGCATCAGGTCGGGAGTAAACTGTATTCTGCTGAAAGGAGCGGAAATACACTTGGAAAGAAGTTTTGCAATAACCGTTTTTGCCACTCCCGGAACTCCTTCTATTAATATATGACCGTCGGATAGAATACCCGTAAGCAATAAGTCTATCGTAGAATCCTGTCCTACAATTACCTTTTTAATCTCTTCACGTATTTTATCTGCTGCGATTTTTAATTCAGATAAATCGATTCTGTTCTGATAGTGGAAGCTCTCGTTTTCCATTTATTTGGTTTTTTTATAAAATAAGTCAATGGTTGTATTTACTGTTTTCAAATCTTCTTCCGTCAGGAAAGAAGAATTTTGATTTTTATGAATTAAAGATACTATTTTATCGGTAATTTCTTTAGAAACTCCGGATTTAAGATGAAGCCTTTCGGAGAAATTTTCATCCACTTTCTCAATATCCATGAAATAATGCTCTTTTACAAAATATAAAAAGTACTTGATTTTCTTGTTAATAATATCCCGGTGTTCCCTGTTATTATAATAAAGATTTCCGATGGTTTTGGTAAACTCCAGGGTGCTGTTTTTTAAAGGCTTGATAACCGGGATGATCCTTTGCAGCCTTTTTCCGAAGAAAAGGCAGTAAAACACAACACTTATCAGTATGATCCTCCATGCCCAAAGCAGAGGCGGGTTTCTGAAGATATACATCATAGTTCCTTCTGAAGGAGTATCTATGGATTTTTTATTTTCTTCCCAAAGGATGTTTTTTTTGTTTATGTAATTGAGGGAATTTACGGCATACATATAGTTATTATCTTTCAGCATGAAATAGTTGGAATAGGCCTCAGGAAAAAGATGCAGGTAAAAGTGTCCTTTGCCGTATTTTTGCCGTATAAAATTGGCTTTCTTTTCGTTCTGCATGGTGTACTCTCCTAAAATGGCAGAGTTTATGGTGTCTAATTTGCTGAAATAGGAATAATCGGTTACTTTTTGAAAACTAAACTGCTTTTTCTGAAAAACAGGATTAGTGAGATACATCCGGACATTAGAAAAATTTTCTTTCAGGACATAATAAGAAGTCTGGACCTCTACATTTAATGAATCCTTGAGTCTTTCAGGAAGGGATGCGGACACTATAAAAACATCATTTCCATTTCTTACAAAATGTAACAAAAATTCAGAATCTGTTTCTGACAAGGCAGAATTTTGGTTAATCAGAAAATAGACCTGATCTGTTCCGGTTTCTTCTTCATCTGACAAATAAGACGCTGGGGTTTCTTCAATTATTTTTACGGTTTTATCCGGAAATAGTTTGGGCATTTCCTTAAACAAAATATAAGCCCCGAAAGGAATTTTATCCTTAGTTGAATAGGTAGGAGTCCAGTCAATAGGCTTGGGTTTGGTATAGTCCAGATATACCATTAATCCTATGACAAGGATGAAAATTCCTATATATATTTTTAAACGTT
The DNA here is from genome assembly GCA_031548225.1 of Apibacter sp. Lineage (GTDB taxonomy): Bacteria > Bacteroidota > Bacteroidia > Flavobacteriales > Weeksellaceae > Apibacter. The sequence goes on along the minus strand of JAVBRH010000175.1, from coordinate 18,308 downwards.
TACTCAATTTTGTAGTTTAAGGACTAAATTCTGTACTTCTGTGAACTTGTTTTTTGCTACATGAAAATCAACCTCTTCGGCAAAATGATCCCCATACCAGCAATAATCGAAAACAAACGATATTTCTTTAAAAAGGTTTTTAAGTTCCGGATTGTTTATTTCATAAAAATACTCATAATTGGTTTTTTGATATTGATATTCTATCAGCTTTTGATCTGACATGAGTTTCAAAATTTTTAAATAGTAAAAACGGATAGCCAGCCGGTAATTTTTTTCCTGTACGGCAGCCTCAATCAGTTTATCAAAGTTAACTTCATGAATATTTTTCTCTGCTTCCTCTGCAGATAAATGGTCTTTGTCGTTTCTTCCCAATGTTTTATTAAACTTTTTATAGAAAAAGATAATCCCGATAGTTATCAGGGTTATAAATAAAACAACCAAAGAAACCCAGAGAACTTCCCTTCCTGAAAAGGTAGAGGGTTTAAAATCGAAATGGAAGGTATTGTTCAGAAATTCTATGATCTTATGATAAGCCCAGAGTATAAACTGGGTAAGAATATTCGGTTCCTGTATAGGCTCTTCATAAATAAAATCTTTTCCGGTATAAATCTTAGAGGGCTGTTGAGGAAGATTTGCAGGAGAAATTCTTGAAGTATCATAAAGAGAATCTGTTCCGGCAAATATTTTGCCCGCTGTTAACAAAAAGAACATCCCTATATATTTTATCCTTCTCATTTCAACCTCCTGTTTTCCTAATTTAATTCTTCCCGTTTTCCGATGGAATCAATTTCTTCTTCGGATTTTATCCCGAATCTTTCTTCCAGAGTACTGTAATAAATAAAAGAAATTCCAATATAAAGTATGGAATACAGTGTATAGGAGATGGCCATACCAACCCCCGACAAGGCGCTCCCTAACAGGAAAATAATAGAGTAACTGTCTTTCTGATCCGTAAAGCCTAATATCATACCGGAATAAGTAAGTATGGTTCCCGGAAGCTGGAATATATATCCGCACATGGAAACAATAAGACCGAATACAAAAACACAAAGAAAAACCCTCCAGAAAATCCCTTTGGAAAACTGATAACTTAGTTTGAATGATTCCATGATTTTTTTATCTTCAACAATCAGGAAATGCAAATAAAAAGATAACTTGGTGTAAAAATAAATACACACAACCATAAATATCAAAAAAAGTATGATGGTAAGAAATATCCCCAGGAATCCTAAAAACATTTCTCCGGAAAGAGCTAAGAAAAGAGGAAGACAACATATAAGATATGCAACTGCCACTATCAGTGTAAGGAGAAACTGGGATCCAATGACTTTCCAAATATATTTTTTAGAAGTGTCCCAGAGGGCCCCGGTGGTTATTTCCTGATCCTGCTTGTATAGTTTTACGTAAGAGTAGCTTACAGTTATCACAAAACACATGGCAAAATAGAGCCCTAACAGGAATAATATAAGAAACGGAATTAAAAGCAAAAACTCATTAAGTATTCCGACATCAAAAGGATTGGTTCTGGCAGGATTTCTAAAATTGTGGGATATGATGCTGAAATAGCCCTTGTAAAATAAGAAAACACCCACAGCTAATAGTAAAAAGGCAGGAGAACAGATATAAAACAACCCGGAAAATAACGGTTTAAAATTAGCCCGGGTAAAGGAAATCGTATCTGTGATAATCATGCTGATATTTCTATTTTTCAGCAGCTCAATCTTCTGTTTTGAATTCATGATTGTCAAATTTTTTCCGCAATTGTCTCGGATAAATAATATAATAAAAAATGATGATACAAAGAGTAATAAAGATGATGGTAATGGCAATCGGAAGAGGCATCAGGGAATAACGGGTAACAAAACTTTCCAGAAAGCCTGCACAGATAAAAAACGGAAGGGTACTGAAACAGATTTTCATCCCGTCCCAAAAGCCTTTTTGCAGGGATTGCAGCCGGGAAAAGGTTTTGGGAAAGAGAATACTTTTTCCTAAAATAAGTCCGGCAGAACCGCAGACAATAATAACAAAAATTTCAAACACTCCATGTATCCACACAATGGAATTAGCCCGGACTCCGACCCCGTATTGGATAAGAAAGCCGTCAAAAGCCCCTAACATCACCCCGTTAAAAAATAAAATGACAACAGGAAGTATCGGGGTAAATATTCCTCCTAAAAAACAATAGAAACCTACTCTGATATTATTGGTGGTAATCTGAATGAACATAGTTAAAGCAGAAGTCCTGTGATATACCCCCATAGGATCTCCCTTTTTTATGTTATCAATAGTCATATCCACATAACTGTCTCCCAATATAACCCGGGAAAAATCTATATTCTGATATACCGAAAACAACCCTATCCCAAAAGCAATAAAAAAAATACAGAAAGAAAGCAGTAAATCTTTTTGATAATTACTGAACAACAAAGGAAGTTCATACTTCCAAAAAGTAACAATCCGGCTTGATTTTTCTTTTTTATTTTTATAAATGGAGAAATGTGCCTTTCTGGCCAGATCATTCAAATAAACTGTGGTCTTACTTTGAGAGTAATACGTTTGAGCATAACTCAAATCGTTAACCACCTGAAGATATAAATCGGCCAGTTCATCAGGAATCAGGTTTTTATTATTTTTCAGGGCGTTTTCAAAGCTTATCCAACGTTCCTTGTTTTTCTTGATGAAAGCGGCCTCTCTCATGAAAAAGTACTATTTTTGTACAATATTACAAAAAAAATACAGATTATGGAAGGTGTTCATATAACCACTTCACAGAATGTTACCATCGATTATAACCTGGCAGATATAGGAACCCGAGTTTTGGCCCGTATACTGGATGCAATATTTATGGCTGTTTACGGAGTTATTTTTTATATGATATTTTTCGGGGTTTTGGCAACCGGAAAAGACGAAACATTCAGGTTCTTATTTGAGAATGATGGTGCTTTACTTATACTTTTTGGTTTTTTAATCTCCCTGCCGATCATCTGTTATTCTTTATGGGCTCCGTATTTCATGCAGGGACAGACTTTTGGTAAAAAAATCTTACAAATTAAAATAGTACGGATGAATGGAGAAGAAGCCAGTTTTGGCACTTACTTTGTCCGCTGGCTGTTGAATGTAGTGGACAGTCTTTTTTATAATATTCTGGGACTGATAGTTATGGCCTCTAATAATAAAAGGCAAAGGGTCGCTGATCTGGTAGCAAAAACAGTGGTAATTTCCACAAAACAGCAACTTCATGTAGATCAAACCATATTATCCCAAATAGAAGATGTTTATCAGCCCAAGTTCAGTCAGGTTTTGCGCCTTTCAGACAGGGATGCGCAGATCATAAATTCATCTATGGTCAGGGCGCGGATGAGCAGAGACATCAACTTAGTCAAAAAGCTGAGAAGTAAAATAGAACAGGTAATTCAGGAATATAAACCGGAAATGTCCGATGTAGAGTATGTTGAAACGGTTTTAAAAGACTATCAGTATTTTTCACAACAATAAGTTTTATAAATCAAGATTATACTATGTTGAAAGCAGGATTAGTCGGAGCAGGACATTTAGGGAAAATTCACTTAAAACTATTACAGCAATCTCCCAAATTTGATCTGGTCGGGTTTTATGATTCAGATACGGAAAACGGAAAAAAGCTGGAAGCAGAATTCGGATATCCTTTTTTTGAAAATTTTGAGGAGTTACTTTCCCGGATAGATATTCTGGATATTGTTACTCCGACTTTCGCTCATTTTGAATATGCGGAAAAAGCCATATGTGCCGGAAAACACTTTTTTATAGAAAAACCGATTTCCGGGAAGTTAGAGGAAGCAGATGAAATTATCCGGCTGGCGGAAAAATTCAGGGTAAAAGGTCAGGTCGGTCACGTAGAAAGATTTAATCCTGCCTTTATTGCCTGTCAGCCTTTTATTGAGAATCCCATGTTCCTGGAAATTCACCGGCTGGCGGAATTTAACCCAAGAGGAACGGACGTTCCCGTAGTTTTGGATCTGATGATCCACGACCTGGATATTGTTCTATCCATGGTAAAATCCACTGTTAAGGACATTCAGGCCAGTGGAGTGGCAGTAGTGAGTAAAACGCCTGATATAGCCAATGCCCGGATTGAATTTGAAAACGGATGCGTGGCTAATGTTACGACCAGCCGAATATCCATGAAAAACATGAGAAAAAGTCGGTTTTTCCAAAAGGATGCCTACGTTTCCATAGATTTTTTAGAAAAGAAAGCGGAAATTATCCGGATGAAAGAAGCTCCCAAAGAAACCCAGCCCTTTGACATGATCATAGAAAATGCGGAAGGGGAGAGAAAGCAAATTTTATTTCAATATCCGGAAATCAAAAACAATAATGCCATTCTGGATGAGTTGGAATCCCTGGCTGATTCCATTAAAAATGATATTTCCGTGAAGGTTACTCTGGAACAGGGAAGGGAAGCCTTAAGAGTGGCTTTGGAAGTTATGAGGCAGATAGAACAAAAATTATCTTTAGCCGTTAATCTTTAATTAGTCGTATATTTGATTTTATAAAGGTTTTGTCTATGGACCATGATTCTGCAAATAAGAAAAACGAACCGGCAGTAGGCAGGGCTCCGAATAATTATCTGGCATTCGCTATGATTTGTACTATCGGTTGTTTTGCCCCGATCGGAATTTTTGCCTTGTTCTATTCTTTGAGGGTAAACCAGCTGTGGGAGGAAAAAAGGGTTTTGGAAGCCCGAAAAGCTTCTAAAATTGCACGGGCTATTTCCTTATGCACGGTTGTTGTCGGAATTATATTCTGGTTAGGTGTTTTATCCGGAGCTTTTTTTAATATTTTCGGATATAACAAAGCTGTTTCAAAATAAAATATACTAAAAAAGAAATTTTTGAGTTTACAGGGTATTCCGTTTAATCATAATAAATATGAATACAAAAATGAATTTTTCCGGACATTTCTTACGAAACAGTGTTTTGATTCTGATATTCCTGGGATTTATCAGCTGTGGAGATAAAATTTCTTTATCCGAAAATACTGCGCTTTCTACCGTAGAGACTTATTTAAAAGCTAACCCGGTTTATGAAACCGCTGATTTTGAAATAGGAGAAATCTCTTTCAAAGGCAAAAAAGATGCGGATAAACTTCAGGCATATAAAGGTCTGGCAGACAAAGGATATATAAAGTTTGAACTGGCAAAGCAAAAAAAGAAATTCCTGAGTAAGGACAGTACCTTTGTTTATGAAGTTGGGCTAACGGACAAATCCCGTCCTTTCGTTTTTAAACAAAAGAAAAACAAAGCCGAAGTGAAAACATTTGAATACCGGCTGGATGAAAAAGAAAGTCCTAAGGTTGAAATGTCAGGCAAAAAATCTGCGAATGTAACCGTTCACCTGAAAAAAACAAGCACGGATTTCTCCGTACTAACAACGGATAAAAACCCTCATAGTTCTTTTATTACCAAAACTTTTAAGTTACGCTACGATAAAGAAGGAGGCTGGACAGTGGCAAGATAAGGGATAAGAAAATTTTAGCCGAAATTAAAGACAGGAACATTACCGGGTTTTATAATATTATGGAGTGTTTCCTATACCCATACAAGTTGGATTTTACCAATAAGCATAGTGTATGAAAGAGTTTGAGTTTAAAAAAGTATGGATTCTGGATACTAAAAAACTAGTCCTGCTGTTTATTGCATTACTGCTTTTTTATATTTTTCTCTATTATGTGTTTCTGGGATTTAGAATTATTCCGTTTTTCGTTTCAGTTCTTATAGGTATGGGTTTTGTTACAATTCCTGTATTAATCCGGTTTTTTTCAACAAATCTGGTTATAAAACTTAGTGATTCGGAACTATTTATCCGGACTAAAAACCGTACAAAAAAATACAACCGGGAATGTATTGAAGAAATATCTATGCCGGACTATTCAAAAATGCAGGAAACCCTTTTCTTTTTAACGATAAAGTTAAAAAACGGTAAAGAATTATCTTTTCAGAGTTTTGAAAATACAGATAAATATGATGAAGAGAAAAAAACAAAGCTATACCGGTTTTCAAAATATTTGTTGGAAAACTTAAATCTGGAAAAAACGGAACAAACAAAAAATGATTTTATCCGGAAAACAAAGATATATACATTTGTGCAACAGTTATCCGGTTCTTTTGAAAACAATACAAAACCGTTAAAACCCGTAGATTATAAAGAGTTTGTATTCAAGTCCATGATAACAAATTATAGATTTACTTTATTTCTTACTTTTTTGATAGCAATCGCAATTTTTGGGTTGTCTTTGTTAGTGACAAAGGGAAACTTTATACGGTCTTTTATGTGCCTGACTGTACTCCTAATTTTTGCTGTACTCCAGTTCCTGCTTAAATTATGCTCAAAAGATGTTTATATCCGATTAAACAAGGATTTTCTTTCTGTAAAACAAGGTAATTCCAGAATTTCAAAATATAAAATATCCGATTTAACCGGATTTTATTCCCATGATTACACTAAAACCAATGAATTATTAAAAAATAGCCCTAACTATACTATTACCCTGAAATTTTACTTTAAATCCGGTGAAAGAATATCCATTGTAGATAATTCCCTATTTGGAGAAAAATACAGCAAAGGAAAAGATATTTTACTTAGACGGTTTTTACGGGTTATGGAAGAAGAATACGGTTTTAAGCCCATCAGGAAAAACCGGTGGCGTTCGCTCCTTAAACTTGGAGAAATCTGGTATTCCAAAGAATAAACCACAATTCAGGCAGGACTTTATCTTTTAGAATATGTCAAAAAAGTAAAATCATATGTATGTTTTTCATCTTTAGGATGAAACTCCTCAAATGTTTTCTCCCATTGGGAAAAATCCAGTTCCGGAAAATACGTGTCGGCTTCTTTTACCCGTGTATGAACCCGTGTCAGTTCTATAGTATCCGCTAAATCCAATGATTGACGATAAATATTCCCTCCACCTATAACAAAAGGATTCTCATCCTCTTTCTCAGCGATTTTCAGAGCTTCTTCCAGCGAGTGAGTTAAAATGACTCCTTCCGGCACCTGATAATCAGGATTGGAAGAAATAACAATGTTGAGCCGTTTGGGAAGAGGACGGCCTAACGATTCAAAGGTTTTCCTCCCCATAATGACCGTATGATTTTGGGTAAGCGCTTTAAACCTTTTTAAATCATCTGACAGATGCCAGAGAAGCTGATTGTCTTTTCCTATGGCATTGTTTTCATCTGCGGCAACGATAATGGTCATTCTTTCTTATTTTCGTTAAAGGTAGAAAAAAAGAGAGAGAAAATTGAGGCCGGGAGCAAATCAGTATGTAAACATCCCATAACTCACTCTCAGATTTTATTCTTTTGTTATCGTTGCACATCCTTTATATACATTTCCTGCGTAATTGACGAACACTTCAAAGAATGAAGTTTCTTCACAGGTACATAATGTACAAAACGATTGTTTTTCAGTAGAATATTTCAATCCTCTTATCAAGCCATAAACGGTTTTATCTTTATTATGGAACATAAATAAAAGGCTGTTGTCTATATCGGATTTGTTTACTTCTATTTTTATGGGTATTCTTTTTCCCCGACCATTGAGCCCTATAAACTGCAGGGTATTTTTTCTGACTTCCATATTCCAAAATGGCTCATCTCCACCCGCTTCAAAATAAAGATCATTATCAAAAATTCTGTTTATAAACTCTTGGGAGCTAAAGCGATCGGTTTGATTCAACTTTTTATAATCCACCCAATCCGTGGATTTATTTTCTAAATTCAATACTTTGATTTTATCTCCTTCAATACTTCCTACAAACAAATATGTTTCATTCGTTGAAATATTCTCATACACCTCTTGCGAAAAAGCGTTATTAAATAATATAATCTGTAAAAATAGTACTACTGCTTTTTTCATTATATTGTAATCTATTAATATTCAATATTATCCTGATGATTATAAACCTCTCCCTCTACCCGGGATAATCCGGTTATTATGAACTTTTCTTATTTCAATAGTTCCTCAGGAATTTCACAAACGGGTATCGGATTTATCTTATGTTGTGCCAGTCTGTTTAAGCGGTCGTAAATTTCAAATACTTCCCGTTCCCTTCCCGAAAAATCAGAAGCTTTGTGGTTTTCATGAACACTCATAGCCCATTCCAGTTCAGGGTAAGTCGCTCCCATCTGATCCTCATCCGAACGGTTATCCGTCCAAAGCCCGTCAGTAGGTTCTGCCTTTTGAATATCTTCAGACACCCCTAATTCTTTTGCCAGTTCATATACCTGACTTTTAAGCAGGTCGGCAATCGGGCTTATATCCACTCCTCCATCTCCGTATTTGGTAAAGAATCCCACTCCGAAATCTTCTATTTTATTTCCCGTTCCGGCAACCAGATATCCGTTCATACCTCCATAATAATACAAAGCAATCATTCGTAAGCGGGAACGGGCATTGGCTAAGGAAAGATTGTTGTTTTTATTGGTTTCGTCTATTTGCAGATCGTTTTTCAGCACTTCAAAAGATTCCGTAAGGTTTACCTTTTTTCCGGTTACATTTGGAAATTCCCGGGTCAATTTTTTTATATGTTCCTGAGCGCGGGTTACCTGCTCCGGAGGCTGATGAATAGGCATTTCCAGAAGTAATACCGGCTTACCCGTTTTTGCTGCTAATGCGGAAACTACTGCAGAATCAATTCCCCCGGAAACTCCTACCACAAATCCTTTCATTCCCGACTGAATTAGATAATCATCCAGCCATTTAACAATATGAAAAATTACTTCGGGTGTTCGCATAATATTGTACCTTTGTATCCTGTTTATGTTTATAAATTGTAATGTAAAGATAATGAAGATTTTCAAATATTTACTAGTGTCTCTATTAGTGATAGGCTGTTCCAAAAAAGGTAAAAATCAGAATATAAACAAACGATGGCAGGTAGATGTAAGCGGCATAGGGGTAAACATGAATATAACGGATATTTCCAAGGATTTTTATGATTTACAGACTCCTGTATCCGAATTCAGGAAAAAATATCCTTTTTATCTAGATGTCAACTTTCCTGATAAGGGTTACGAAAAACAGAGAAGAGATACTGCAGAGCTGAATATTTATGCCCAAATAAAGCAAAAAATAGATAATGAAAAGATCAAAAATGATTTAAGCGGCTTATTCAGGCATATCAAATATTATTATCCGGAGTTTAAAGAGCCTAAAGTGTTTTTATACTCTTCTTTTACCCTGGATTATTTAACTCCGGTTACTTATATTCCTGACCAGAATTATTTACTTATTGCAACCGATTGTTTTTTAGGATATGGAAATAAGTATTATGATATGATGAAAATCGACCGGTATCTTCAGGTAACTATGGATCAAAAATATCTTCCTTCCAAAGTCGCAAAGGCTATTATCGATACTCAGTCCTGGATTCCTAAGGAGCTTACCACCCAGTCTTTTGTTTCTCAAATGATTTTGCAAGGAAAAGGTTTGATTTTACAAGATGCTTTTCTTCCGGAAACTGCCGACCCATACAAAATAGGATATTCGCAGGAACAGATAAAGTGGGCAGAATCTAATGAGTTTGAAATCTGGAATTTCTTTATACAGAATAATTATATTTTCAGTGATGATATTTCTTTAAGCGACCGGTTCTTATCCCTAGCTCCTTTTTCTAAATTTTATACAAATGCCGACTCAAAAAGTCCCGGACAAATCGGCAACTGGGTAGGCTGGCAAATATGCAGAAAATATCTGGATGAGAATTCCAAAGTAAGTTTACAGGACTTTATCAATAACCCGAATCACGAAGGAATCTTTGCAAAATCAAAATACAAACCGGAACAAACGGAACAAGAAAAACCCTAATCAATGAAAGAAACAGAAATTAATTTCAACATACAACTGGACGAAAACCACATTCCTGAAAAGATGGTCTGGGCAGCTCCCGACGGAGGAATAATAGGAGCGGAAACCCGTGCAATACTGCTATCCGTTTGGGACGATAAAACGAAGGAAGCTTTACGAATAGACCTTTGGACAAAGGAAATGCCGGTGGATGAAATGAAGCGCTTTTTCCATCAGGTGTTTGTCTCTTTGGGTGATTCGTATCAGAGGGCTACCGATGAAGAGGATGTAGCAGATGAAATACGCCGATTTGCAGAATATTTTGCAGACCGTAGCGGAATTAAAATGTAAACAAAATATATAAATACGGGAATAAAATGATATTATACAGTCGAAACAGAAGATTAAGAGCCAATCAGTCTATCCGGGATTTAATGAGAGAAACCACTCTGACAACGGATGATTTCATGGTTCCTATTTTTATAGCAGAGGGAGAAAATATCAAAGAAGAAATTTCTTCTATGCCTGGAATTTACAGACATTCTTTAGACCTGACCGTGAAAGAAGTGAAAGAATTATGGTCTTTAGGAATCAAGGCTGTTAACCTATATGTAAAAGTCAGTGATAATTTAAAAGACAATGTGGGAAAGGAAGCCTGGAATAAAAACGGGCTTATGCAGCAAACCATCCGGGCAATTAAAGATGCAGTTCCGGAAATGGTCGTTATGCCGGATGTTGCCTTGGATCCGTATTCTATTTACGGTCACGACGGAATTGTAGAAAACGGAAAAATACTGAATGACGCTACTGTTGAAGCTCTGGTAAAAATGAGCTTAAGCCATGCAGAGGCAGGAGCGGATTTTGTTGCTCCGAGCGATATGATGGACGGACGGGTAGGCGCTATTCGGGAAGCTCTGGAAGCAAACGGATTTCATGATGTGGGAATTATGAGTTATGCGGCTAAATATGCCAGCTCTTTTTACGGGCCTTTCCGGGATGCTTTGGACAGTGCGCCCGGATTCGGAGATAAAAAAACATATCAGATGGATTATGCCAACAGCCGGGAAGCTGTGAATGAAGCATTAAAGGATATAGAAGAGGGTGCAGATATGGTTATGGTAACACCGGGGCTTGCTTACCTGGATATAGTTTCCAAACTACATGAGATTGTGGATGTCCCTATTTCGGTCTATCAGGTAAGCGGGGAATACGCCATGATAAAAGCGGCTGCTAAAAACGGGTGGTTAGATAATGATAAAATTATTATTGAAAGTTTAACCTGTATAAAAAGAGCCGGGGCCAGCCTTATTTCAACTTATTTTGCTAAGGAAGCAGCACAGTTATTGAATAAATAATGAAACATACAAATTAAAAATGGAATTAAGTTACGAACAATGTAATTTAATTCCATTTTAGTATTAATCCCTGATTATTTAGTGTGCTCCAGTTTTAAAATCTGGGCATTTTTACAATTCATTTCAATGTGAAAAGTTCCTCCATCTTTGTATTTCGGAAGTGTTCCGTCCATAGTCCAAATAGAATCATTTTTATAAGTAATACTGTATGGTTTTTGTTTTAAAATCTGATTTCTACCATATCTATGAATTACTATTTCTTCTGCTATCTTCTCAAAAAGTTCTTCATTATCAATAATACAGTCACTATTGGATACTTTTTGATTTTTATTTGAAGTAGCATTACAAGATACCGTGATCATTAAAATAAAAATACAGGCTCTTTTCATCTTCTGTAAGTTTTATTATTCGTACTTGAAACACAATAAGACTCCGCTTCTCTCTTTCTGAAGAAGTGTTATCTAACTATTTTTTGCCTGATTTGTAAAAGCTATTCTTATGTTTATACCCGGTTATTGGGCATTTTTCATAAATTCTTCCACTTTTTCCACCATTTCTTTGGAACCGCAGACAAAAGGAGTTCTTTGATGCAATTCGGTAGGATTTAAATCCATAATCCGGGTAAAACCGTCACTGGCTTTTCCTCCGGCCTGTTCTGCCAAAAATCCCATCGGGTTGCACTCATACAACAGACGAAGTTTTCCTGTCGGGGCATGAGAATAAGAAGGGTATAAATAAACTCCTCCTTTCAGCATATTCCGGTGAAAATCGGCAACCAGAGAACCTATATAACGGGAAGTATAAGGACGTTCTTCTGCTTCTTCCTGACAATACTTGATATAATTTTTAATTCCTTGTGGAAATTTGATGTAATTTCCTTCATTGATAGAATAGATTTTTCCTTTTGTTGGGATCTTTATGTCGGGATGGGAAAGATAAAACACTCCCAATGCAGGATCTAAGGTAAACCCGTTTACCCCGTTTCCGGTTGTGTAAACCAGCATGGTTGAGGATCCGTAAACTACATAACCGGCAGCCACTTGTTTATTTCCCGGCTGCAAAAAATCTTCCAACTGAACCGGACCGTCTTCTGAAACTCTTCTGTAAATGGAAAAAATAGTTCCTACGTTCACATTTACGTCTATATTGGAAGAGCCATCCAAAGGATCTATCAAAACCACATATTTACTTTTATGAGAGTTTTCACCGGCTTTTACTTCTATATAATCTTCGTTTTCTTCAGAAGCAATTCCGCAAACTACTTCCCGGTTATTCAACGCTCCTATAAAAACTTCGTTGGCGAAAACATCCAGTTTTTGTTGTTCTTCTCCCTGAACATTTTGATTTCCCATAGCTCCTATAATGTCCGCTAATCCGGCTTTGTTTACTTCCTGGTTAACTACTTTTGCAGCTAATCTTATAGCACTTAATAGACGGGACAATTCTCCTGATGAATATTGAAAATCTGCTTGTTTATCTATAATAAACTCTCCTAAAGTTAATGGGCCTGTAGATTTCATTTTTTATATTATTTGATTGATGGTTTTAGTAGAATCAAATATATTGATTTTTAAGCTTATTTTGTTAGTAATCTGCATATTTAATTATACTTTTGATTTTTATATGTTCAATATTTTATTTATTACATTGATAATCAAAATAATAACTTTAATTATCCCTATTTATATTTTTAGTTTCGAACATATAGAGTGAATTATTCGATTGAGTTATTAATGCCATATTTTGTTTTATAGCTTATAAATATTTACAGATTTTCGGGTATTATAGGATAATGAAACATATAAAATTTAATTTTAAAAAATTTCTTTTTTGTAACTGTAACTAAAAGATGTATCTTTATATGCTGATTTTTAAATTCTTCAATTCTAAAATTCAGAAAAATTTCATTAGATGGAATAAATTTTACCAGAACAGTAAAGAAAGAAATTTATCAAATTATTGTAAAAGAATAAGATGAGCCTGATTTCATTAGAAGATGTACAAACTATTTTAAAACTAAAAAAATTTGGTTTTCTCGGGAGGGGCCTTTCATGGATTCTCATGAAAGTTCTAAGGCTTAAAAGAATAAATGATGAATACGACAAAACTAAAGACCTTCCTGTTAAAAATTTCCTGACCACTGTACTGGACGATTTTGGGGTAACTTATCAGATTCATGAAGAAGACTTAAAAAGGATTCCGGAAAAAGGTCCTTTCATTGTTGTGGCTAATCACCCTTTGGGAGGATTGGACGGCATAATTTTAATGAAAATCATTTATGAACTTCGCCCGGATTTTAAAATGATGGGCAACTTCCTTCTTCAAAAAATAGAGCCCCTCAAGGATATTGTTATTCCTGTAAACCCTTTTGAAACCCGAAAAGACAGTTTTGACAGCAGGAAAGGGATAGTCGAAGCTCTCAGACACGTAAAATCAGATCACTGTTTAGGTATTTTTCCGGCCGGAGAGGTTTCCCATTATAATTTTAAAACCAAAGAATATCAGGATAGGGAATGGACGGAAGGAGGGCTAAAAATGATACAAAAAGCAAAAGTTCCTGTCATTCCTCTATATTTCCACGCTAGGAACAGTATGTTCTTTCACAGGATGTATGAAATTCATCCTGACCTTCAAACAGCCATGCTTCCGGTTGAAATGGTAAGAAAAAGAAGTAAACCTGTTGAAGTAAGAATAGGCAAGCCTATTTCCGTAAAACAGCAGGAAGAACATACCGATATTAAAGATTATGGGAGTTTCTTAAGAAGTAAAGTATATATGCTTAAAGCATTTTACACTCTAAGAAAAAATCCTTTTAAAAATTTAAAGTTTCTTTCCGTCCCCGCCATGATAAAATCGGCCAACTCCGATGAAGTAAAACCGATTATTGAAGAAACACCCAAAGATTGTATTAAAAAAGAAATAGATCTTCTTCATGAACTGGATTGCCTGTTGTTTTCGAATTATCAGTATGATATATTCTTTTCCAAAGCAGACAGAATACCTTCCATTCTCCGTGAAATAGGAAGATTAAGGGAAATCACTTTCCGAAAAGTAGGAGAGGGAACCAATGAAGAACTGGATTTGGATGAATTTGACCAGTTTTATCATCATCTTTTCCTTTGGGATAATGAAAAGGAGATTATCATAGGAGCTTACCGGATGGGAATGGGTAAAATTATTTATGATAATTATAAGATAAAAGGTTTTTATACTGCTTCTTTATTTGAATTTGATGAAGAGCTTCATCCTTTTTTCAAGCGTACTATTGAGATGGGACGGGCTTTTATCACTTCTGATTATCAGCTGAAGCCTTTGCCTTTATTTCTCTTATGGAAGGGAATTGTCCATGTATGCCTGCGTAATCCTTATTATAAATACTTATTGGGAGGAGTGAGCATCAGCAACCAATTTTCCAATTTTTCCAAGTCTCTTATGGTTGAATTTATGCGTTCTCATTATTTTGATGCTTATGTTGCACAATATGTTCATCCAAAAAATGAGTTCAAAGTTAAATTAAATGAAAGTGACCGGGATCTCTTTTTTCATGCTGCGGAAAACGATTTAAATAAATTTGATAAACTGATTGATGAGCTGGAGCCTTCTTTACGTCTTCCAGTTCTGATAAAAAAATACTTCAAACAAAATGCCCGGGTTATTGCTTTTAATGTAGATCCTAAATTCAATGATGCTATTGATGGGCTTATGTATATACGAATAAGTGACTTACCTGAAAGCACTATTAAGCCTGTACTGGAAGAACTACAAAACGAAATGGATAAAAAGGAGGAACAAAAATAATTAAGACAACTTATCCTACATTATCAGTCTGAAAAAGTAACTCTTATATTAACCTCACATGCATTTAAATACATATATATAATTAATAATCAATAGTATAATTACTTTGTTAATAACTGGCTTCCAATAAAAAATTAAATTATTTTCCTATATAAAAGACTGTCAGGGTTTTTAAATTTTATATGTAAAATAAAATTTAATTAACTTCTTAAAAATAGAAGAGTTAATCAACTATTAACAATTATATTTCTTTTTTGTTAAGAAATTTCAACAAATATAATTTGCTTTTTATATTCTAAATTGAGTTAGGAAATTTTTATTCATTTTCCAAATAAATTTCTATCTATTTTTCATTGAATTTTCTAATTTAATAAAGAAATAATCAACACATCATTTATAAACAAAAGGGTTATTAATAATAATTCATAACTGTTTATAATGTTTCATCTTTTTTAATTTCAATGAAATATAATATTATTTTTTTGTTGATATTACTTTTAAAACTTTTGAAATTTTTATTTTTAGAGATTATCAACATATAAACAGTACCATTATTACCATTATCAAAAGCTTTTATTTTTTAATAGAAAAGAATTATAATAATAATTATAAAATGTGGATAAATTTCAGGTGCTAAAATTTCTGTTTTACTTTTTATGAGGTTATATTTGTAAGAAAATAGATTATTTGAATCATGAAAACAGTTAACGATTTCAATTTTAACGGAAAAAAGGCTTTAATTCGTGTCGATTTTAACGTACCTCAGGATGAAAATCTTAAGGTTACGGATAATACAAGAATAGTTTCAGCAAAACCTACGATTGATAAAATATTAAAAGACGGAGGATCTGTAATTTTGATGACTCACTTGGGAAGACCGAAAGGAGAAGTGAGTGATAAATTTTCTTTAAAACATATTGTAGATAGTGTTTCTCAGGTTTTAGGAGTTCCTGTGAAATTTGTAGATGAATGTATAGGATCAAAAGCAGAACAGGCTGCAGCAGAGTTAAAACCGGGTGAAGTTCTGTTATTGGAAAATTTGCGTTTTCATGATGAAGAAGAAAAAGGAAATGCTGAATTTGCAAAGCAATTATCAAAACTGGGAGATATTTATGTAAATGATGCATTTGGTACAGCTCACAGGGCACATGCATCTACTGCTATAATAGCTCAATACTTTGCTTTTAACAAGTGTTTTGGGTTGTTAATGGCTAAGGAGTTGGATGCTATCCAAAAAGTGCTTAAAACGGGAGAAAAACCGGTTACAGCAATTTTAGGAGGTTCTAAAGTATCTTCTAAGATTACAATTATTGAAAATATACTTCCGGTAGTAGATAATTTAATTATCGGAGGAGGTATGACCTATACTTTTATAAAAGCACAGGGAGGCAAAATAGGAAAATCTATTTGTGAAGATGAAAAACAGGAATTGGCATTGGAAATTTTAAAGAAAGCTGCGGAGAAAAATGTAAAAATATATTTGCCGGAAGATTCTGTGGTTGCAGATGATTTTTCTAATGATGCAACAAGCCAGGTAGTGGAAACAAAAGCAATTCCTGATGGATGGGAAGGTTTGGATGTTGGACCTAAAACGATTAAAATATTTTCAGATGTTATTTTAGCCTCAAAAACGATATTATGGAATGGACCGTTAGGAGTGTTTGAAATGTCTAATTTTGCAACAGGAACGAAAGCTATTGGTGATGCGATTGGAGAAGCAACTAAAAACGGAGCTTTTTCCTTAGTTGGAGGAGGTGATAGCGTAGCCTTTGTGAAACAGAATAATTACACGGATAAAGTTAGCTATGTTTCAACAGGAGGAGGTGCTATGCTGGAATCTTTAGAAGGAAAAGAACTACCAGGTGTAGCAGCTGTTTTAAAAGATTAAAATTTAAAAAACTATATTAATAAAAAAGTCCGTATTTATTAAATACGGACTTTTTTTATTGCGAAAATTAAAATACAGGATAAAAATTCATATTGAATTTTCAGTATATTTTTTATGTATAATATTGATTATTAAATATATATAAGAAAATTATTTATTTTTTAGCTTGTTTTCCTTTAAATATTTTTGTTTTCTTTATGAAAAATATAGGTTACAATTTAAATTTTATATGTTTTATTTCCTTAAAATATAAATAATGGAAGAGAAATTTCCATCTTTCATTCCTTTTAAATTAGATAAAGATGCAATTAGTGGAAACCGTAAAATACCTAAAGGATTTTTTGCATAAGTTTCACTTATCATAGAAATATAAAAACTATCGAAGGGTAGGGGATAAGTTTGTAAAACATCAAATTGGTTTACATTAAAAAAGTAAATAGCTCCTTCTTTCCCGTAATGAAAAATATGTCGGGGAACATCCCAAGCTGCCCAGCTTTCTTTATAAAATTTTGCATCATAAGACTTGTAATTAGGAACTGCAATTATTAAAATTCCATTCTCTTTTAATTTTGATTTTAATTGTGAAAGAATTTCTTCAGGATTTGGAATATGTTCCAGTACATGCCAGAGAGTAATAATATCTAAAGAATTATTTTCTATATTTTCTAAAGAAGATACTATGTTCTTTTCTCCAATTTTTAAAGAAGCAATTTTTGAAGCTTTATTGTTGGGTTCATAACCTAAAACTGAAAAATTATGATCTTGCATAAATTTTAGAAATGAACCGTCTCCACATCCATAATCTAAAATTTTACCTGATTTTTTAAAACGAGAAATAATCTTTATCTTATATTTTTCATTTAGTTTTTGAATGAATTGATAGATTTTAGACTTTAATGAATTATTTTTTGAATGTGATAGATATTCATGACTTTCATAATACTTGTCTAAATTTTCAGGAATATTCTGTGTTCTTAAAATATCTTTATAATTAGTTTCTTTTACTTCAAAAACTTCTTTACTAAGAAAGTGGTCAGTTATTTTCATTTGGTTATTATTTATAAATAAAATTACAATGTTCCACGTGGAACATTGTAAACAGTTATTAACAATTATATATTATTATTAACATAAGTTATCTTCCCATATAAATTAATAAGATATTAATATCAGAAGGAGATACTCCACTTATTCTACTAGCCTGTCCGATAGTTTCAGGTTTGAATTTAATTAATTTTTGTTTAGCTTCTGTAGAAATACTATTAAGTTTGGAATAATCAAAATTAGAAGGAATTTTAATGTTTTCCAATCTGTTTAATTTTTCTACATTTTCCAGTTCTTTATCTATATAGCCTTTATATTTAATTTTAATTTCTACTTGTTCCAATACTTCATCAGAATAATTTTTTGAATTTAAAAAATTTTCAATCGATTTGATTTTTT
>JAVBRH010000012.1:0-10251 GCA_031548225.1 Apibacter sp. | reverse complement strand
ATTGCCATTTATTTGTTAAATCAGTCCAATATCTCTCCAATCAATTATAATTATTACGGAGAAGGATTTAAGACCGAAGATTTTTACTCTTTGAAAGAAACGCTTCGTCTTAAATTGTTGGTGGTAGCCGTTGTAACTTTTATTGTGGCGGTTTTAGGAGGATTTTTCTTTTCTATGAAAAAAGCAAAAAAAGACGGAGTTGTTTTTGTCAACCATGTATTTAAAAGAATGATTGTTAACTTTTCAATTCCGTTAATTACCGGAGGATTGATCAGCCTGGCTTTTATAAGATATAACTTAATTATCTTGATAGCTCCTTCTACACTGGTATTTTATGGGTTAGGCCTTTTGATGGTAGCTCGCGATACATTGGATGAAATAAAAAAATTAGCCTTATTCGAGATTTTATTAGGAGTTTTATCTTTTTTCTTTTTAAAGCATAATATGATTTTTTGGATTATCGGTTTTGGTTTTATGCATATTATCTATGGAGTTATTATGTGGAATAAGTATGATAAAAAATAAGAAAAGAAGAAAATGAAACCGGTCAATATAAATGATTTAAATAAAATATTTGATAACCGTATACGGGTAGGCATTATGAGCGTCCTATCCGTAAATGAAGTGTTGTCTTTTAACGATCTGAAAGAGTTATTACAACTCACGGATGGAAATCTGGCTTCTCACCTTAAAACACTGGAAGATAATGAATATATAACCGTAAAAAAGGGATTTATAGGAAGAAAGACGAATACCACTTATAGTATTACGGAAAAAGGAAAACGGGATTTTCAGGAGCATTTGGACGTATTGGAAAAAATTATAAGGCAGATGAAGTAAATTTTTTTGCATATAAACTTTGAAATACAAAGTACTTTTTAAAATAAATAATAAAAATAAATAAAAATGGAAGATCAAAAATCACAACCTCAGGAAACTCCACAGGTTCAATCTCAGACACAACAGGTAAATCCTCCACGGAAACCTGGAAAATTAAGTGAAAATATTTTAGTCAAAGGAGTAATCGTCACGATTTTAATTCTGGCTATGTTGCTTCCCGTTCCCTTTATTATGAATGTGATATCGGAAAGAGAAGAATACCAGAGAAATACCGTGAAGGAAGTGGGAGATAAGTTTGGGGGAGAGCAGACCCTATATGGACCTTTTTTAAAAATCCCTTATGCTAAAAACGGAAAATTTTTTTATTCCTATCTCTCTCCCCAGAATATTACTGTTCAGGGAACTCTGGATAAAGATATCAAAAAAAGAGGAATTTATAATGTAATCCTGTATCGCGCGAAATTGAATCATCAGGCGGAGTTCAATACCGATTCTTTTGCACAGCTGGAACCGGGTGCAGAGTATAACTGGAATTCGGCAGAATTGGTGTTTGCCATGAGCAATTTAAACGGACTGAATGAAGATATTAATTTTGATATTAACGGAACTTCTCTTCCATCCAGAATGGGAAAACCGATTGATGTTGGGGAAACACGATTGAATATGCAAAATTCTACAGAGGAGGTTAAATTTGCAGAAGAAATAACAGTTCCTGTGTCGATTCCGGAAAATAAAAATGTGAAAGTTACCTTTTCGGTATCATTGAAAGGAGCAGGAAAGCTCAATTTTGTTCCGGTTTCAAAAAAGACAGATATTAAAATCAATACGACCATTCAAGATCTGAAATTTGACGGAAGTGTTCTTCCCGATTCTTCTGATTTTTCCGGAAAAACCCGGACTATCATCTGGAAGTTTCCTACTAAAATTCCGGCTCAGGTTTGGGATGATCTCTCAAACCTGGCAGGGAATAAATTCGGTGTGGAAGTGTTGCAGTCACACGATGAATATGGAAAAACCAACCGGGTGGCAAAATATGCCATATTGTTTATCGGGTTGACCTTTGTAACCTTTTTCTTTATTGAAGTGATAAATAAGTTGAAAATACATCCGGTACAATATGTACTGGTAGGTCTGGCGCTGAGCATTTTCTATCTGCTTCTTCTGTCCATTTCGGAATACATAGGATTCGATAAATCCTATCTAATTTCCGCCCTGGCAACCATACTTTTGATCTGTTGGTTTATCAAAGGAATAGTGAAGAAAACCCAGATTATGGGAATTGTCTTTGTGGTACTGGCACTTTTATACTCCTATATTTTCGTGATTATCCAACTGGATGAACTGGCCTTGTTGGCAGGAAGTATCGGATTGTTTATTATTCTGGCGTTGTTGATGTATTTTTCAAGAAAAATAACCTGGAAAACGGAATAAATCTTACCGGCTTTTATTATTGGGAAGCTATCCATTTTTGGATAGCTTTTCTTTTTGTATTGAATTAAAAGAATTTAGTTCTTTTAAACTTTAAGGAAATTAATCTGTTTTATTCGTAAGTTTGGAAATAATGAGACTAATACAAATGAAGAAAATAATCCATTTATTGATTTTATTTCTATATATTTTTACTGTAAATAGCTGTAACAAAGTAGAAGAACGGGAGATTTCCGGAGTGTATGAAGTGGATAAAATTACAGTCAAAGATAAGGTTGAAACAAAGCCCTATACTTTTTTAAAACTGAATCCAGATTATACATTCAAATTAATATCTGATAATAAGACACAGAAAGATAGTATTTCAGGTTCCTGGAAGATAAAAGATTTACCTATATACATAAAAATTTCCTCTCCATTTGAAAAAGAAACAGTAATCCAGTTTACTTATTCGGGTAAACAAACCGAAGGAAGATTAAGAGGAACGATAATTTATTTTGATTATCCGAATGATTTTCATGGCGGAAGGTTTCAATCCATGTTGTATGTGAAATTAAGGGAGGGTAAAAGGTAGAGGATAGAATTGTCCCGCCTTTTGTAAGTGTTCCAAAAGGTACGGCACGTTGTCGGCGGGTGTCGAAAGCCCTCCTTTGGAGGGTTGGGAGGATGTGTCCTTCTGAACGAAGCTCTGTTAAAAGCCATTAGCTAATAGCTTTTAGAGAATCATATAGCTTCTTGTAGTAGTTTATTTACTAAATTCCAGTTTACTTCTTCATCGAAATTATCCCAATTCCAATCTGTTTTTGGTCTGTCTTTAGATGGTATAAGAGATACCATAAAAAAACCTTGATAGGCAGTACTTCTTATAAGTACAGGATATTTTCTATTTTTCAATATATCATACAAAAACTGCATTTCCTGTCTACTGTTGGTATTTGTATAAGTATTAGACCAAGAAAAAAGTGCATCTGCACGAGTTTCTTCATCTTCATTTTGATTATTGAATAATTCTAATGCCTTATCTCGAAATTTTTTTTCATTTAATCCCCAATAAAAACATAGCACTCTTATTGCTGAAGATCTTACCATAAAATTAGGATAATCACAATAGTGATAGATAGTATCTTTTAGTTGTTCAGCTTCTTCTCTAGTTATTCCAAAGTTTTTTCCACAGTCTATCAAATAGTTAGCTAAACCACTTCCTTTTAATATTCTTTTTACCCCTTCTTCTTTTTCTATTTCTTTCTCTAATTTTATTAAATCGTCTTTTATTTTTTTTATTTTATTCATTTTTAAGAAAATTTAAATTATAGTTTTAGAAAGTTTGATTATAAAATACAATTATATTTTTTACAATAATCTTTTTATTTTGCACAAAACAAGTAGGAGTTTCCTTACACCAGTAGAACAATTCGCTACCAAAGAGGAGAAAGCCCTCCTTTGGAGGGTTGGGAGGAATTATCAATTAGCAGAATTGGACTGTATAAACTGTGAAAAAGTGTCTTTGTATTGGTCTGATACGGTAATGTACTGATGATTGATAACCACTTGATTTTTCTCTATGGATTGGATTTTGTCCAATGCGATGATATAGGAACGGTGTATCCTCATAAAATTATTTTTGGGTAGTTCATCCTCCAGCTTTTTGAGGCTCATAAGGGTAAGAATAGGCTTAGGCTCATTTATCAGCCATATTTTTACATAATCTTTTAATCCTTCAATATACAGGATATTTTCAAAATGAATTTTGATTTGTTTGTATTCAGAGCGTACAAAAAAGTAAGAAGGAGGTGCTTCTGTATTTGTATTTTGAGGCAGGTTATTCCAGACTAAAGAAAACCATTCCTTAGCCTTGTTTGCAGCTAATAAAAACTCCTTATAATCAAAAGGTTTCAAGAGATAATCCAGAGCCTTCACTTTGTACCCTTCCAATGCGTATTGGTCAAATGCCGTAGTGAATATTACCCGGCTGTCGGACGATAAGGTTTCAGCCAGCTGTAAACCGTTCAGTTCCGGCATTTGGATGTCCAGAAAGAGTAAATCCACCGTTTCGGTATTCAGAAAATCAATAACTTCTATGGCATTGGAGAATTTACCTTTCAAGTCTAAAAAGGGAGTTTTAAGGACATACCCTTCAATCAGGTTCAGAGCCATAGGCTCGTCGTCCACAATGATACAACTTATTTTTTTGTCAATCATACTTTCCTGTTTTTTAGAAAGTTTTAATCCAAATCAAAACTTAAATTTACAATAAAATCCTCATTCTTTAATTCCGATGTATAAACGTATCTGTTAGGATACAACAAATCCAGTCTTTTCTTCAGGTTTTGAATACCGATTCCCGATCCGCTTTTATCGTTGTCATTTTTGGGGAAATTCCTGTTTTTAGACAGGAAATGAACCCGTTTGTTTTCAATAGTCATCAAAAATTCTATGTTCGATTCCTGAGTGGCGGAAATTCCGTGCTTGAAGGCATTTTCTATAATGGAAATAAAAAGGAGAGGCGGAACCTGTACCGAAGGGTCAACCTGAGGAAAAGAAACCTGAACCCGGGTTTTTTCAGTGAGCCGTACCTGCATTAATTCGATATAATTGTTCATAAAATCGATTTCCCTGGCAAGGCTTACTTTTTCCGTATTGGAATCATAAAGGAGGTATCTCATCAGTTTGCTCAGGCTGTGCAAAGTTTCTTTGGCCTTTTCAGGAGAAATATCCACTAAGGAATAAATATTATTCAGGGAGTTGAAGAAAAAATGGGGTTGAATCTGATATTTCAAATGTTGTAATTCCGTTTGAAGCTTCATATTCTCTATTTCCTTCTTTTCAGCTTCCGTTTTCAGCCATCTTTCTCCTATTCTTGTGGCAATGGCAAACACAATGGGAATGATAAGGGAAATACTGTCTATGTATATAAAGAAGGAAAGGGAGGGAGGGGTGTCGAATTTTGGAGGACGGGGAGGTCTGCTCTCTGCAAATATTTTAAAAGTTTCCTGTTTTATCCATACAAATAAAATGATAAGGATAATATTGATAAGAATAAACAGGAGAGTTTTTTTCTGAAACAGGAACTTATTAATGAATAAAAAGTAATTCAGGTAGAATATAATAGCATAAGACAATAAAGGCAGCCAGGAACGTTCCACTATCCGGGATAGAGAAAACTGCCCTGAGGCTAACAGATAAGGAGAAATGAAAAGCACTCCCCATATAATAATATGGATGGCAAAAATTCTATAGTTACCGGTTTTTGTGTTATTCATAACGTAAAGCATCTATAGGGTCTAATTCGGCTGCTTTTTTTGCAGGATACCACCCGAAAAATATTCCGGTAATGGTACAAACAGCAAAAGAAATGACAATGGAATATAACGTAATGCTTACCGGCCATCCGGCAAAGGCATAAATACAGTAAGTGGAGGCCAGCCCGATGATTACTCCGAATACACCTCCGGTAAAGCTGATTAAAACCGCTTCAATTAAAAACTGCATCAGAATATCTCCGCCCCGTGCGCCTACCGCCATTCGCAATCCGATTTCCCGGGTTCTTTCCTTTACGGAAACATACATGATATTCATAATTCCAATTCCCCCGACAATCAATGAAATTCCCGCAATGGCAACCAGAAGGATGGTCAGCATTTCACTGGTGGAGCTCATGGTGGAAATGATTTCCTGTTGAGAGGAAATATTAAAATCATCATCAGTGCTGGGCGATAGATTATGAGATTCTCTCATAAGCGTAGTCAGCTCTTTTACGGCATCGTCTGCTTTATCTTCGCTAACGGCAGAGGCGACGATTGAGTTTAAATAAGTAATGGCTAAAACCCTTTTTTGTACGGATGTAAAAGGAGCCAGAATGATATTGTCCTGATCCTGTCCGAAGGAATTTTCTCCTTTGGGATTTAGTGTTCCGATTATTTTGAAAGGAATTTTATTAAAACGGATGGTTTTCCCGATAGGATCTTCCCCATTAGGGAATAAATTGTCTGTAATGGTTTTTCCGACGATACAGACTTTTGCATAAGAGGTTACTTCACTTTTGGTGAACATACTTCCGTCTTTTATGCTTAAGGTACGTATATCCAGATATTCGGGATTAACCCCGTAAATGGAAGTCGGCCAGTTATTGGCCCCGCTGATGGCTTGTCCGTTCCCGTTAATAACCGGAGAAAAATCGGTAAGTAAAGTAGATTTTGCCTTTAAGAAATCCAAATCTTTCATGGTCATGGTTTGGGAAGAACTCATATCCAGACGTACTCCTCCCTGTCTTCCCGCTCCCGGGCGTATGGTTATAATGTTGGAGCCCATGGTGGAAAGGTTTTGCTGAATGCTTTTTTTGGAACCTTCTCCAATGGCAAGCATGGCAATCACGGAAGCTACCCCGATAATAATTCCCAGCATGGTCAGAAGCGTTCTCATTTTATTCAGGAGAATCGCCCGGAAAGATATTTTAAATAAGTTGATAAAGTTCATTTTTTAGTTTTCTACAGGTAATTTTGCTAATTCTTCAACTGCATTCAATCGGTTTTTCACGATATCGTCTTTAATAATATGGCCGTCCTTTAAAAAAATAGTACGGTTACTGAATTGCGCAATATCCGGTTCATGAGTTACAAAGGCAATAGTAATTCCGTTATTGTTCAGCTCCTGAAAAAGGGCCATTACTTCATAGGAAGTACGGGTATCCAGGTTTCCTGTAGCCTCGTCAGCCAGTAATATTACAGGGTGATTGACTAATGCCCGGGCTATCGCAACTCTTTGTTGCTGTCCTCCGGATAACTGGCTGGGCATGTGATGGAGCCGGTCTCCCAGACCTACTTTTTTCAGTGCGGTAATTGCTCTTTCTTTACGTTCTTCGGCAGATACTTTAGGATTATACATCAAAGGCAGTTCTGCATTATCTATGCAGGTAGTTCTTGCCAGTAGATTATAAGATTGGAAAACAAAACCTATTTTTTCATTCCGGACTTTGGCTAACTGGTCTTTGCTTAAGTTTTTAACCCGTACTCCATCCAGTTCATAGATTCCGTCGGAAGGTTGATCCAAGCAACCCAAAATATTCAGAAGGGTGGATTTTCCTGAACCGCTGGCTCCCATAATCGTAAGGAATTCTCCTTCATTTACGGTCAGGTCTATACCTTTCAGAGCTTTCACAACTTCTGAACCCATTTTAAATTCTCTTTTCAGGTCTTCTATATGTATAATAGGTTTGCTCATTCTCAACAGCTTTTTAATTATTTACTTCCGCTTGATTTTGAGGAAGAGGAAGTTCGGCTGCTTCCCGGACGTTTAGGCATGAAAGGACTGGTGCTTGAACTGCTTCCGCCGGAAGCAGCAACTTCCTGATCGGATTTCATACTATATACCACTTCATCACCCACTTTTAATCCGCTTAACAATTGTATATTAATTCCGTCACTTTCTCCTGTAGTTACCTGTCTTTGTTCCAGTAATCCGTTTTTGTTTTTTATCCACACATATTTATTTTTATCATCACTGGTTTTGATTTTTATATTCTTAGGTGCAGCGATGTCATTCTCTTTGTAATATTTTGCTAAAACAGCTTCATTTATTTCAAAATTTAAAGCTTTGGCTTCAATAGTAGGAATATCCTTTAACTCTTTAGTATAAATGGTAATGGTTGCCGTTAGTCCCGGTTTTAGTTTTAGGTCGGGATTGTCGGTTATGATAATCACAGTATAAGTTACCACATTGGATGTAGTTACCGCTCCCAGTCTTACCTGATTTACCGTTCCATTAAAGGTAGCTCCCGGATAGGCATCTACTGTAAAGGTAACCCGTTGTCCTTCCTTTACATCTCCTATATCGGCTTCGTCCACATTGGCCTCTACCTGCATTTTAGTCAAATCCTGGGCAATGGTAAACAGAGTAGGAGTGTTCATGGAGGCGGCAACAGTCTGGCCTTCTTCCACTTCTTTGGTAATGATAACTCCGTCGATAGGAGAATAAATATTGGCATAACTCAGGTTAGTCTGTGCTTTTTGAAGCGTTGAAGCTCCCTGGGTTACTGCTTCCCGGGCATTGTTAAGGGAATATTGCGCAGTTTCGTAATCGGCTTTGCTGATTACCTGGGCATTGTACATATTTCGTTGACGGTTGTAATTTTGCTGCTGGTAATTCAATTGGTTCAAAGCAGAGGAATAAGTTGCCTGGGCATCGGTTAAAGCAGCTAACAGGTTGGTTTTATCTACTTCCGCCAACAACTGGCCTTTTTTTACAGGACTGTTGTAATCTACATAGATTTTATTAATTAATCCTGAGACCTGAGTACCTACGGTAACTTGGTTAACCGGATTGATCGTTCCTGTAGCTGTAACCGTGGAAGTTACCTCTCCCGATTTTATCCGGGTGGTTTCAACTACAACAAGATTAGAATCTTTGGCAAAGAAAAATTTATATAAGGCAAAGATACCTGCGATGACAAGCAGGGATATAATAATGATTTTTGTCTTTTTATTTTTCATGATTATTGAATTTTTATAGGGTTACCCTGGTAATATTCCAGTAGTTGTTGGTATAATATTCCCATATATTTAGTTTGTAAATATTTTTGTTCCGAGGAGAGATAACTGGTCTGGCTTACCAGTAAATCGGTAGTAGTAGAGCCGCCAAATTCGTATTTTTTTATAGCTAAGTCATAGGACAATCTGGAAGCATCCCGGAGTGCTTTGGAAGCCACGGTCTCATCCTGATTGGTAGTGGCATTCAGCCAGGCTGTTTCCACATCTCTGTATAAATCTTTATTCGCCTGCATTTTATCCAGTTCACTTTGCTGAATGTTTATTTTTGCAAGCTCCACATTGGTTTTATTCTGAAACTTGCTGAAGATAGGAATATTTAAAGACAGGGAGAGATTTTCACTTTTATTTCCGTTCAGCTGTCGTCCGAAGTTGATATTGTCTCTTGTACTGGAATATCCTGTATTTACTCCGGCAGATAAGGTAACGGTAGGGAGATATCCTGCTTTGGCAATGTCGAGGTTTCTTTCATTTATTTGTTTTGCCACTTCGTAGATTTCAATATCCGGAAGTTTTTCCACCGCGCGATCGAAAATAGTTTGTTTATCAGGAATCAGATAGTTTCCTACATCGGTGGTTTTAGGTATTTCTATTTCAAAATTTACCTGCGGTTCCAGTTCCAGTAATTGCTTTAAAGCAGATACCTGCAGGGCATACTGGGTTTGTGCAGCAATTACATTATATTGATTGGTGGCATTCTGAGATTCCAGGTCAGCTAAATCACTTCGGGCTAAGGCTCCGTTTTTGAATTTAATTTGTCCCTGTTTCAACAAATTTTCCGTGGCTTTTGCTGAATTTTGAGCAATACCGATGGCTTCCTGGTAATAAAGTGCCTGAATATAGGTTTGTGCAACACTGAGTATGATATTATCCTGTGCCTGCCGCATATATAGGTCATTTTGGGAAACCAGGAGTTTATTTTGGCTAATCAGGCTATTTAGCCTGTTTCCGTTATATAAGGTCATAGAAGAGCTTATTCCTGCATTGGCAGATTGATAAAACTCATCTAGAAATGCACTGGTTATAGGATCTATACTCGTTCCGTTGGTAAGTGAACCGCTCAGACTGGCATTCAGATTCGGAAGTTTGTTGTTTTTTGACTGTTGGTAATTAAGCTCTGCCGAATTTTTGGAAAGCCCGGTTTTCTTTACCGTAATATTGTTGTTTACGGCATATTGCAGGCATTCTTCTAAACTCCAGACCGAGGGGAGTTCATTGTTTTGCGCTGACATAAGAATTGAGGCCCCAAAAAAGCAGAAAAATATTTTAATTCTTATTTTCATGATATTCGGATAAGATTTTTATAGCTTATTTGAATGCTCAAAAATAAGTATAAATACCAGAATATTTTTTTGTAAATCGATATTTGGGGTTTTATTCTATACAAAATGATAATTTTTATCGATAGTTCATCGGTGAAAATTATGTATTTGAAAATTTTAGA
>JAVBRH010000307.1:0-2848 GCA_031548225.1 Apibacter sp. | reverse complement strand
AAGTCCCTCCAGACTTTGCCAAACCAAAGTTTCATTGAAATCTTTACCTTTAAGTTCTGCCTGAACCAGTTGCTTCCATTCATCCTGGCTAACTTTCGAAAAGTTTAAATCTACATTACTCATGATTTTTATCTTTTAATTTTGTGGTTTTGTTTTTTGGTGAATAGTATCCTCTTTAGTTACAATTATGAAAATATCCTCATTGTTCTTCTTGAAAAAATAGTTCTCCCGAGCATATTTCTCTCGGGCATCTTTATTATATTTTAAATTTCTGTATTGAATATTTTCAGAATCCAACTTACTTTTATAATATTCTTTTTCGTTCTTTAATTTTGATACCTCTTTGTTTAATTCTCTGTGTGTCAAGTATGAATTAGTATCAAAAAACAACATCCAGACAATAAAAACAAGAGACAATATCAAATATATACTTGAATACCAATGATTTCCAAATAAAGATTTTTCTTCAGTTACCTTTATATTATTATTCTTAGCCATATTTAAGCTTAGCTGGGACGTGTTTTTATTTTTCCCGGAAAAACCCTGCGATTTTCCTTCCTTTTCATATCATCCCAACTACTTATATATTCTGCGATAAATTTACAAATCTGTGAAGAATATTCCAAAATTACTTATAAACGGTTTTATAATTCTACTAACTTTCCTTTATAGACCGCAATTTTTTCATATTTTTTTGCCTTCATAATCACTTCCAGCTCGGAAATCAACCTTGGAAAAACGGCTGTATCTTCTTTCATCAGTTGGGTTCCTACCTGTACCAGGGAAGCGCCGCACAAAATATGCTCAAATACATCTCTTCCGGTTTCCACCCCTCCACAACCAATGATTGCAATATCTTTTCTCAATAATTTATAAAACATTCTTACATTCGCCAGAGCGGTCGGTTTCACATAAGCTCCGCCAATTCCCCCAAACCCTCCTTTCGGTTTAATAACCACCGATTCATCGTCAATGTATAGGGCATTACCCACACTGTTAATACAAGTAACAAATTGAATTGGATATCGATTTAAAATTTCCGCCATCATTTCAAAATGAACCATATCAAAATACGGAGGAAGTTTTACTCCCAGCGGTTTTGTATAAAAGGAGAACACTTTATTTAGCACCTCATTCGTTCTTTCAAAATCGTATCCGGTCTGAGGTTTTCCGGGTATGTTAGGACATGATAAATTTAATTCCGCCATACCGGAGAAATCAGAGTTCTGTACTTGGGTAAGCATTTCAATATTTTCCTCCAGAGTGAGGCCGGCAATCGAAAAAAACAAATTATCATTTCCTTCCTTATGCTGTTCCAACACATAATCCAGATAAAAATCAAAACCTAAATTGGGTAGCCCCATAGAATTAATACTTCCAAGCTTAAGATCAACATATCTGGGCGATGGATTTCCCTCTCTGGGTGAAACCGTACAACTCTTAGTTACCCAGGTTCCCGCACCGGAATTACTTAAACCGGAAAGTTCCTCCAAAGTCATACACTTCACTCCGGAAGCATTCATCAGACAATTTTTAAATATTTTACCTGAAATCTCAGTTTCTAAAGATACCATTTATTTAATTTTTACAAATATCCGAAAATTTTAGATTAGGAATAAGAAATTCTCATTCTTTATTTATCAATAAGGACAACCTTTTATTTATACTGTCCCTATTTACTTAAACCCGAAGAAGGTGCTAAATAGGAAAAAGGTTTATACGGGATATTCCTGCCTATGGTATAAAGAAGGACAAAGGCAAAAAATAGAATAACAAAGGTATTATTATACAGAATTTTAACTCTTATTTTCTTATCAAAAATAAAATTATAAAATAATACAAAAATCAAATAGAGTAAAAACGGAAATAAAATGACCACTAAAGGATTATAATGAAGTGCTTTTCCGATTTGAAAGTGTAACAGATAGTGAATAGTTCTTTGCGAACCACAACCGGGACAATAAAATCCTGTTACCTGATGAATGGGACATTCCGGAAAAAAATCCCCTTTCACAGGATTGATTAAGTAGTATAAAAAAAGTAAAACTATTCCTATACATAAAGTAAGGAATAGTTTTATATACGTTTTTTGTTTCAATTCATTAGTGTGCCTGAGAAGCAGCAGCAGCAGCGCTACCTAGCACTCCCACCATACCTAGTATAAAATATAATATTATAACTATAACACCAGCTATGGCTCCATACATAGACCATTTTTTTGCATCTTCAGAAGCTTTTCTGGCTCCTTCGTAATCTCCTTGAGCCCAAAGAGAATTTACTTTAGTAGAGCAAATAATAGCATAGATACCTGCAGGCAGACAACAAAGAACTGTACACAAAATAGCCCATACCAGATTATTATCAGGCGGGGTTTGTTGATTAACTTGAGATTGTTGAGAATCACTAAAATTTGAATCCATAATAATTATTATTTTTTTGCAAAAGTATATAATTTATTTTAAAGAAAAGAATATTTTATATGAATAAAACAATGCTATATATCATATTTATTCACAAACTAATTTAAATACTCCATAAAAACACTTATAATTGGCTTTCATTCATTTTTAAGCTTAGATTATTCCACTCAAAATTATTTTTTCACCTCTTCGGCAAAACCTAAAATATAACCATTATTATCTTTCATATAAAATTCATTTATCCCATACCATGTAAGTTTTAAGTCGGAGACCTGAATACCCTTTTCCTTCAAACCGGTGTGAAACAATTCAATATCTTTTCCCTCCATATAGAAAGAAACACTGGCTCCGACAGGGATTTTTCCGGCAATAACAACATCTTCACGAAAACTGTCCTCCCGTTGAAACATTAGCTCAACATGGTCTTT
>JAVBRH010000131.1:0-6900 GCA_031548225.1 Apibacter sp. | reverse complement strand
GTTGCGGGGCTGTTTATAAAAAAAGAAACTATCCAATAAAGGATAGTTTCCCAAAGCTATTTTTATCACCTTTATTTTAGGCCTAATTTTGCTTTCACATCATTTAAAATATCCGGGCCTTGTGCATATACAAGTCCTGGCTGGGAAGAGTCAAAGACATACAAATATCCTTTCTCTTTTGCTGCAGTATTCACTGCCTCCTGAGCCTTTTTCATAATCGGCTCATACAATGCTTCCTGTTTCTGATCTAATTCTTTAGCCGCAGTTTCTCTCAATGCAAGTAAACTTTCGTTATCTTTTTGCGCATCTTCCTGATATTTTTGAATTTGATCCTTCATTTTTTCTAATTCAGATGGAGACTTAGTTTTTAAATCATCCTGAATTTTCTGATATTTAGCAGTAAAAGCGTCTTCCTGTTTTTTCAATTCCGCTCTTTTTTGATCAGCTAATGCTTTTAACTGGTCATCTGCTGTTTTCTTTTCTGGCATAGCATTCAATAATTCTATAACATTAATATGAGCTATATTTTGAGCTTTTGCAAATTGAAAAACTCCTACCATTGCCGTTAAAAGGAATACGAATGTAATTTTCTTCATCTTGTATTGATATTTAATTTTAACTGTTTAAAAATTTATTTATTGTTTTTACTTTATTTATGGTGATCCCACTTTTTTCTGACCGCTACTGCCCGGACTTCTTGTGCTACTGCCCGGCTTAGAGGTAGAAGTGGCAGGTTTCGTGCCGGATGATGATGCCGTTGTTCCGGACTTAGTATCCTTTCCTATTCCTAATTGTTTTAAAACTTTATCGGTAATATCGTATTTGGAATCGGTGAATACCATAATCAAATCCGATGATTTGTCAAAAATAATATTGTATTTGTCTTTTGCTACTATTGCACTAATGGCATTCCATATCTGATCCTGTACGGGTTTTGCCAGATTATACCGTAAAGTGGTGGATTCTCCGTTAGTGCCGAACTTTTTATCGATAAACTCATTAAGTTTCTTTTCCGTGCTGTCTATGGCTGCCAGTTTTGTTTTTTGCTGTTCTTCTGTCAGCAACACTTTTTCATTTTCAAAGCCAACTCTCATCTTTTCAAGCCTGGATTGTTGATTTTTTATCTCATCCTGCCATTTTTTAATTTCCGCATTCAGCCTTTGTTCCGCCTGCTGATACTGGGGCATTTGCTTTAAAATATACTGAGTATCCACATAGGCCATTTTCTGGGCATAAGTAACACCAAAAAACAGCAGCAATGTATATAGTATTAGTTTTTTCATTTCAACTATTTAAAGTATTTCTAAAATCGTACCAAGATTATACAAAAGTATAACTTATTATAAATTTTACCTAATTAATTTCTTAACCTACTAATTTAATTAACGATAATAAATTATTAAAATTGTTGTCCGAAAATGAAATGGGTTTCCCATCCGTTAGGGTGAGTGGAATTAATGGTAGGATCAAACCCGTAAGCAAAATCAAACCCTAACATTCCAAACTGAGGCATGAAAATCCGTATTCCCAAACCGGCAGATCTTTTCAGGTCAAACGGGCTGAATGACTTGTGGTCTGTCCAGGTGTTTCCGCCTTCAACAAAAGATAAAGCGTATATCTTAGTGGCTCCACCCATCAATACGGGATAACGAAGTTCCATCATAAAGCGTACATAGGAAGTACCTCCTCCCAACGGAGTAATGTCCTGTCCTGACTGTCCTCCAAAAGAAGTAGGGTCTTTATATCCTCTCAACGGTATGATTTCCCTTCCGTCGTATCTGTTTCCGTATAACCCGGTTCCTCCCAGATAAAATCTTTCAAACGGAGGTATTCCCAAATTCTGATTGTAGGCACTCAAAACACCAAACTCTCCTCCTGCCTTCAATACCAGTTTTCCAACCAACTCTTGATACCAATAAGCTTTCATTTTAATCTTGTAGTATTCCAGCCATTTATATTTTTCGCTATCTGACATCGTGTTATAATCCTTATTACTAAACAGTGAATAAGGAGGAGTCACTTTTACGGATAATTCAAATTCTGATCCACGGGTAGGGAATATAGGATCCAAACCTGCGGAATATCTTCCTAAACTTGCATAAATACTGAAGTTATTACTTTTTCCATCGCTCCAGGTTGTGTATCCGGTAGCATTATCGTTGGCAATATTAAATGGATAATTGGTAAAGGAATACAACTGGTAATTAAGACCATAGGAAAGCCTGAAATAATCATCCGGCCATCTCAACCGGGTGGTTAATCCTGCCTGGGCTCCATATATATCCAGTTTGTTTTCCCCCACTGCATAATAATTATTATACCTCAGGAAAGTACTGTAAAGAGAAACCGTCAACGAAGTAGGTCGTTTTCCCATAATCCACGGCTCTGTAAAGGAAATACTGTAATTCTGATAATTACTTCCGGCCTGGGCTCTCAGGGAAACACTCTGGCCGTCACCCGTAGGAATCGGTTTCCAGGATTTTTTATCAAAGAAATTTTTGAATGAGAAGTTACCGAAGGTGAGTCCTAAAGTACCTATAAACCGGTTACCTCCATAACCTCCCTGCAACTCAACCTGACTGTTGGTTCCTTTTTCCTGTAGCTTGTAATCAACATCTACCGTCCTTGTTTCGGGATTAGGAGTAATATCCGGCCTTAATGCCTGCACTTCAAAATATCCCATCTGCGCCAGTTCCATCATAGTCCTTTGAACATCTTCCTTGGAAAATAATTTTCCGGGAATAGTTCGTAAAGACCGTTGAATCACATGGTCATGAGTTCTGTTATTTCCTGAAAAGGTTACCTTATCCCAATACGCCTGTTCTCCTTCCCTTATCTTTACCTCCACATCTATTGTGTCATTCCTCACAGCTTTCTCTATAGGAATCACACTGGAGAATACATATCCGTTATTGTAATATATAGTGGCTATATCGTCATTTTTCTCAGAACCGGAAATCTTTTTATTGATTCCCACGGCATCATAAGGATCTCCTTTTTTATACCCGAGAACTTTGCTTAAAACTTCACTTGAATAAACTGAATTTCCCGAGAAGGTAACATCTCCTAAATAATATCTTTTTCCTTCAGATACTTTAAGGCTGACATCAAAGTTCTTTTTATCCGTTCTCACTACTGTATCCGAAATCACTTTCGCATCCCTGAAACCGTAAGATTGATAAGTCTCTACTACTTTAGCCAGATCCTCTTCATATTTTTCAGGTACATATTTCGATTTTTTCCAAAAACGATAGAATTTTTTCTGTTTGGTGTTCTTAAATGACCGGGCTCTCACCTTGGAAGATTTCAATTCCTGAGCTCCTTCTATTTTTATGGATCCCACTTTAACCCTCGGTCCTTTAACTATGGAAATCTTCCAGTCGATGGAAGCTGAATCTGTCGGATTTGCCTGTTCTTTTATAACTGCATACGCATCAGGATATCCTTTTTCCATATACTGATTCCTTACGTTATTTTGCAGTTTGGCCCGTAAATCATCTGTGATTTTATCCTTAGTTTTCAGTTTGTTTTCTTTAATCAGCTTCTCCCCTTTTGACTTGCTCATTCCTTCAAACTTAACCGTTCCCAAGCTAGGAAGGGCTTTTAAATTTATCCTCAGATAAGCATCTTTTCCTTCTATTTTCTTAAGGAAAATTTCCACATCTGAAAACAGTTTGGATTCCCAAAGTTTTTTTACTGCACCATTGATTTGGTTTCCGGGTATTTCTATATAGTCCCCTTCATATAAACCCGTATAACGCATAATCTGACTTTTGGAATATTTAGAGGTTCCGGTAATTTCTATTTCTTTAAGAAGGAACGACGTGTCACTCTGACCCATCGCCCGCTGAATACTATCTTTTTCTGTTGAAACATGCTCCGTATCAGAAGCTCCTTCAGGTGGCGGAACACTCTCCGTAACCTGGGAAAATAGAAATACTTGTATTAAAACTGCAACTACTGCCAATAATTTCTTCATGGACATTACCACTTTCTTTTTTAACTTTTTAATTGTTCACTTATTTTTCCAAACCTCCGCTCTCTTGACTGGTAAAATTGAATTGCCTTCCTGAACTCTTCTTTATCAAAATCCGGCCATAGCACATCCGTAAAATACAACTCCGCATAGGAAATCTGCCAAAGTAAAAAATTACTAATTCTTTGTTCCCCGCTGGTTCGTATCAACAGATCTACATCCGGAATATCCTTAGTATATAAATGTTTACTGAAAAACTCCTCATCTATCTGGTCAATATTCACTTTATTTTCCGAAACTTCCCGCGCTATCCCCTGAACCGCCTCTAAAATTTCCTCCTTTGCCCCATAACTCAATGCCAGTAACAAAGTCCCTGTTTTGTTATTTTCAGTATATTTAACCAGATCATTCAGTCCTGCACGTACATCTTTTGGAAGTTTTTCAATATTACCTATTACCTTTACCTTAACCCCTCTCTTATTCAAATTTTCTCTCTCTTTCTTCATAGTACTGCTCAATAAATTCATCAGCAGGTTAACCTCTAAAGCAGGCCGTTTCCAATTTTCAGAAGAAAAAGCATATAAAGTAAGATAAGGAATACCCGATTCGTTGCAAAACTCTATGGCATCCCTTACAGCTTTAAGCGCATTCTGATGTCCAAAGGTCCTCATCATCCCCTTTTTCTTCGCCCATCTGCCATTGCCGTCCATAATAATGGCTACATGCTGTGGTAATTTATTCTGATCTGGTACTATATCTTTTTTAGTTTTAGACATTCACATTTAATATTAATAACAATAACAAGGAGGCCTTCCAAAAGTATAAGTAATGTTGATGCCGAATACCATGTACCAGTCGTTACTTTTATAAGTGTTGCCCGTCTGATTTTTTCCGATAATTTCCGCATTTCTTTTAGTTATCTCCTTATCATAAATAGGATCGTCCAATACTGAATTCTTGTTTATAGTGAATTTATCTGTCGGTATTGCACTATAATCCAGATTATCCTGGAAAGTGTACCTTGCTCCCACCTCAAAACCCAGAAGCCAGTTATATTTCATTTTAATCTTATACCCTACCCCAAAAGGAATACTGAAATCAAATTGCGTGGATTTCTTATAGGAAACATCCGTGCTGAAATCTTCCGGAGTTATAGGTGTTCTGTTGTTAATCAGTTCGTGGTTTATTGTATATGCCCGGTCTTCATAGGTATAAGCAGCTACTCCCCCGAATATATACGGAGAAGAACCTGAACGTTTAATATCGTTTATATTGAAAAAATAATACTCAAACATAGCCGAAGCTTCTATGATCGTATTATTATCAGACACCCCCCTCTTATACCGGTAATCTTCACTTGCATAATCATCATTAAAATAAATCTTATTGTAAATCAAATTAAACCGCAAACTCTGTCTGTTATTGACATTTAACCTGTAAAGCAACCCTATTGATATAGGAACGCTACTCGTATTCATAGGGAACAACTGTATATAATCCGATCTTCCTATATCTCCGATAACGTTTGCTTCTCCCAATGATATCCCCAGCTCATGCCGCTGAGCTTTTACAGGCATAAGGCAAGTTGTAATCATTATGACAGCTAATAAGAAATAATTCTTCATACTTAGTTTAATTAATTCACAATAATTACTCTTAACGCAAAATACTACTCTTTTGTTGCATGAACATCCGTATTTTGTCCGGTTTTCAGACGACAAATATAATAATTCTTTTCGGGTCTGTATCTTTTATTTTACATTTAACTTATTTTTATGAAACTTTTCCCACCCCTTTATTCACTGATTTTAACCCTATTATCTATCCGGAAAATAAATATTATAAATTCAAACTGCAAATCTGTATAAAAATCATTATTTTTGACCTCTGATGTCTAAAGTTGCCGAACAAATCAAGACTCCCATTGCGGATGAAATGAAACTTTTCGAAAAGCGTTTTTACGAATCTATGAAAAGTAAAGTTCCTCTTTTAGACAGGATTACCCAGTTTATTGTACGCCGGAAAGGAAAACAAATGCGTCCTATGTTCGTTTTTCTCACAGCTAAACTTTCAGGAAAAATCACAGATAAAACCTATCGGGCAGCTTCTCTGATTGAATTAATCCACACAGCTACTCTGGTACACGACGATGTGGTGGATGAAAGTTATATGAGAAGAGGTTTTTTCTCTATCAATGCCCTGTGGAAAAATAAAATTGCAGTTCTTGTAGGAGATTACCTTTTATCTAAAAGTGTTTTATTGGCTACGGATAACCAGGATATAGATCTGCTTTCCATCATTTCAAAAGTCATCCGGGAAATGGCCGAAGGAGAACTGCTCCAATTGGAAAAAAGCAGAAAACTCGATATTACGGAAGAAGTTTATTTCGAAATTATCCGGCAAAAAACGGCCGTACTTATTTCCGCCTGCTGTGAGGCCGGTGCGCGTTCTACCTACGCGTCCGATGAAGTAGCCGAAAAATTACGGCTTTTCGGGGAATACACCGGAATTTCCTTCCAGATTAAAGATGACCTGTTTGACTATACCAGTACCAACCTTATTGGAAAACCTGTCGGAATTGACATTCAGGAACGAAAAATGACTCTGCCCCTGATTTATGTTTTAAATAATGCGGATGCAAAAGATAAAAAATGGCTGATTAATTCCATAAAGAATCATAACAGAAATAAAAAAAGGGTGGCGGAAATCATTGAGTTCGTTAAAAATAACGGAGGATTGGAATATGCCGTGCAGATAATGAATAAATACAAGCAAAAAGCACTGGATATTCTTCTTTCCTTCCCTAAAGATGAGAACAGAGATTCTTTGGAATTAATGCTTACCTACGTCATCGAAAGAAAAAATTAAAAAAGCACTGTTAAATAATCAACAATGCCTTAATTTTTTTAAATTTTACTTTAATC
>JAVBRH010000185.1:0-5135 GCA_031548225.1 Apibacter sp. | reverse complement strand
ATGATCCTGAACAGTTCCAACCGTACTTACCTGCTTTTCCAACGGAGTTCCTATAACTGTCTGGGTGGAAACCGGAGAGGTTTCTGTCATACCATAACAAATGGAAACTTCCCGCATATACATTTTAGACTGTACCTGCTTCATAACCTCAACCGGGCAGGGAGATCCCGCCATTACTCCGGTACGTAAGGAAGATAAATCATATTTATCAAAATCAGGAAGCTGCAATTCCGTTATAAACATGGTCGGAACCCCGTAAAGGGAAGTACATTTTTCTTTCTGTACCGCCTCTAAAGCTGTTACAGGATCAAAACTTTCATCAGGGATAACCATGCAAGATCCGTGAGTAGTACAGGCAAGATTGCCTATTACCATACCAAAACAATGATAGAAGGGAACCGGAATACAAACCCGGTCTTTTTCCGTATAATTCAGCCTTTCCCCAATGAAATATCCATTATTGACCAAATTATTATGAGAAAGGGTCACTCCTTTCGGAAATCCCGTAGTTCCTGAAGTATATTGAATATTTACCGGATGGTCAAACTGCACCATATTTTCATAATGTTCCAGTTTTTCATCGGAAACCGTAGAAGCCGATTTCAAAAACTCATCCCAGTTATCATCAAAAAAAACCGTTTCTTTTAATTCATTGCAATATTTGGCCACTTTGCCTACCATTCTTTTATAATCACTGGTTTTAAAAACCAGATCGGAAATCAAAATCCGTACTCCGGACTGTTTTAAAACAAACTTTAACTCATTGGTACGATAAGCCGGATTTATATTTACCAGGATGGCTCCCACCCGGGCAGTAGCATATTGTAACAATACCCATTCATAACGGTTAGGCGCCCATATCCCTACCCTGTCACCGGAAATAACTCCATTGGCAACAAGAGCCTTTGCAACAAGAGTGGTCTGATTCCAAAATTCCTGATAGGTAGCTCTGTAATTTTGTTTAATACAAACAAGAGCATCCTTATCCGGAAATTTCTCTACCGTTCTTCTTAGATTTTGTCCTATGGTTTCTCCTAAAAGAGATTTGTTTGAAGTTCCAAAAACATACGAAAGTTGTTTTGCCATAAACATTGATTTAAATAACAGTATAATAATTCATTCAGTGAATGAAAAAACCATCGTTTTTACTCTCCAAAAGTAAGGAAATTCTTTTAATCAGGATACCCCTGTTTGCAAATAATTACCGGATAAACATTCTTTATATGGATTCATTAATAAAAAAGAAAAATACCTCCGAAATACGCGAACTGTCAATATGAATTGGATTGACAGGAAAAAGAAAACACAGGAAAAGTTCATTATTACGTAAATATTCCCTTTAAATAAAGAATTTTACCGTATATACAATTCGAACATTTTTTCTTTTTCAATAAATCCCTCCAGATAATCGTTTTCCGATACCTTAGAAACTCCTGAAGGAGTTCCGGTAAAAATAATATCTCCCACTTTTAAAGTGAAGAACTGGGAAATATAAGAAACCAGATGGTCAAAGGAAAAAATCATATCCGAAGTATTCCCGGTTTGCTGAATATTTCCATTTTTAGTAAGAGAAAAATTCAGATTGGTTAAATCGATATTTTCTTTAGAAATGAATTTTCCCACCAGGGCGGAGTGATCAAAAGCCTTAGCCTTTTCCCAGGGAAGCCCCTTTCCCTTCAGCTGATTTTGAAGATCACGGGCTGTAAAATCAATGCCTAATCCTATTTCAGAATAATAGTTTTTAGCAAACTCAGGCTGAATATATTTTCCCGCTTTACTTATTTTAAGTAAAATTTCCACTTCATGATGCAAATCTTCTGTAAATTCCGGAATATATAAATCTTCACCTGACCGTATGAGTGCCGTATCCGGTTTTAAAAATAAAACCGGTTCCTCAGGAATTTCATTATCCAATTCTTTTGCATGATCTATATAGTTTCTTCCAACACAGATGATTTTCATAATCCGTTTTTCAATTTAATACGTGTAAATATCTTTTTAGAATACAACGGAAAATCGGCATTCATTAACCATGAATAATATCCCGGATCCGTCAGGAAAATTTCCCTTAACTTTTTCCCCTTGTATTTTCCAAAATTAAAAATCTCATCTTCCTCCTTATCCATTCCGACAAAACCGGCTAAATCTGCATTTCTATTCTGAGTAGTGAACTCATGAAGAAACTTAATATCATTTTGAACCTCTTCATATTTTTCCACCTGGGCTTTCAGCACCTCATAAGTCGCCAGGGTATCGGCAGAGGCCGAGTGGGCATTTTCCAGTTCCGAATCACAATAAAACCTGTAAGCAGCCGAAAGAGTGCGTGGTTCCATTTTATGAAAAATTACCTGAACATCAATAGGCCTGTGCTTCTTGATGTCAAACTCAAAATCGTTACGCAAAAGCTCTTCCGCCAGCAGAGGAATATCAAAACGGTTGGAATTATAACCCGCCAAATCGGAATCTTTAATCATTTCCAACACTTGCGGGGCTATTTCTTTAAACGTTGGTGCATCCGCAACATCCTTATCGTAAATCCCGTGAATTAAAGATGATTCCCTGGGAATAGGAATTTGAGGATTTACTCTCCAGGTCTTACTTTCTTTGGACTGGTTAGGGTTGATTTTCAAGATGCTTATTTCAACAATCCGATCCTTTCCGACACTGATTCCGGTAGTTTCCAGATCAAAAAAGCAGATAGATTTATGTAGTTTCAGTTCCATCGGAGATAATTTTTTTTCTGAATATAATTGAGAGAATAATGTAAACAATAATAATCAAAGGAATGGCTATTACCTTTAATACTATGAAAAGAACAATACAAATCAATAAAAAGGAAAAAACCAGGGAATTGTCCTTCCATTTAAAATTTTGAAACTTCAATGAAAACAAAGGCACATTAGCCACTAAAAGATAACTGGAAATAAGAGTGACCGCCAATAAAACCCAAAAATTATTCAAAAAATCAAAAGTATAATTCTTCTGGATATACAATAAAGAAAGAATGAAAATCGTATTGGCCGGAGTTGGCAATCCTTTAAAATAATAACCCTGCTCCTCATCTATATTAAATTTAGCCAGACGCAGAGCCGAGAATAAAGTGATTAACAATCCTGAATACTTTAAAATATTAATATCAACCATTCCCTCTCCCGGAATAAGAAAATTTCCCCGGGCAAGTGATAAATAACAAGGGGCAAATTCCCCCAACATGGAAACCATCACGATTCCGGGAAAAAGTCCGAATGTAACCATATCCGCCAAACTATCCAACTGCTTCCCAAACTCCCCTCCGGTTTTAGTTAACCGGGCGGCAAAACCGTCAAAAAAATCGAAAATCAGGGAAAAACAAATCAAAATAATGACTAAGGGTAAGTATTCACCATTTTTAACCAATAAGATGCAGGCCAGACAGCCGCAAAACAAATTGGAAAGGGTCAGTATATTGGGAAGATGCCTCATTATATAAAATTAAACATAACTTTATTCAGATTACAAAGCTATGAATTTTCAAATATTTAAAAACAAGAAGTTTTTAGCCGGAAATAATATTTAGTAATAAAAACAAGTTTTTTACGTTCAAATAATAGTTTATTTTTGCAGAAATCATTCTTATTAAAATATTGAGGGAAAAATATTTATATAAAATCCGGTTCATTATAACCTTAGGAGCGATAATTTTATTCGGTTTCTTCTCCCATGCCCAAGTGTTCAGAAAATATTCCAATGAATTTTTAAACATTGGGGCAGATGCACGGGCCTTTGGAATGGGAAACAACGTAGTAGCCAATATTTCGGATGTGAATGCCGGATATTGGAATCCCGCAGGACTGACACAGGTAACCGACTCCTGGCAGGGCGCATTGATGCATGCCGAATATTTCCAATCCATCGCCAAATACGAATATGCCGCAGCCGCCATTCCTTTAAGCGGAGGAACAGAGGGAACCATCGCTTTTTCCTTATATCGTTTTGCTGTGGATGATATTATGAATACCACCCAGTTAATAGATAACCAGGGAAATATAGACTACAATAAAATAACCCGGTTTTCTACAGCCGATTACGCCTTAATGGCCTCGTATGCCGGAAATCTTTTCAATGATCCCAACCTCTCCATAGGTGCCAGCGCAAAAATCGTGTATCGCCACATCGGAAAATTTGCCAATGCTTATGGGTTCGGAATAGATGCCGGACTTCAGTACCGGACTCAGGATAATTTCTATTTCGGAATTATGGCAAGAGATATTACCACTACATTTAACGTGTGGTCTGTGAATGAAAAAGAATTAAATAAACTGGAATTAGACGGACAAATATTGAACGAGGCACCGGACGACAACATAGAACTGACTATGCCTAAATTGAAACTGGGAGCTGCAAAAAAATTCAATCTGGGAGAAAAAGTAGGGTTACTCGCAGAAGCAGATTTGAATTTTGAATTTGATAAAACCAACGACCTGGTTTCATCCAGTGCAGTGAGTATGTCCCCTTCTTTAGGAATTGAATTCAGCTATGATAATACGGTTTACATACGGGCCGGATTTAACAACATGCAGTATGAAACCCAGTTTGACAATTCAAGGAAATTGACCCTTCAGCCCAATGCCGGTATCGGATTCAAATATAGAGGAATAACCATAGATTATGCGCTTACCAACATAGGAAATGCTTCAGTAGCCCTATATTCCAATATTTTCTCACTTAAAATAGATATGTCGGAATTTCACAGATAGAAACAAATAAGAGTAAATATCTTATTCTTAGGCCACTAATATTATTAGTATTTCAAAAAAAAGTATTATATTTGCAAAGTTTTGGGACTTAAAAAAATCAAAAAGCCTATTTACAGAGGGCTTTTTTTTGTACATAGTGTTCAGTGTTTTTACCCTCATTTCATTGTGTATAAACTATTTAATCCCTAAATGAAGAAATATGACATTAGAAGGAAAAGTAAATTTATTACTGGAAGAATTTTTACAAACAAGAACAGACTTGTTTTTAATCTCTTGTAAAATTTCACCGACTAACCAGATTGAAATAACTATTGACGGAGATAACGGAGTTTCCCTGCAGGATTGCTTGGATTGCAGCAGGGCAATAGAAAATAACCTGGACCGGGAGGAAGAGGACTT
>JAVBRH010000176.1:0-4126 GCA_031548225.1 Apibacter sp. | reverse complement strand
ATGACATATACCTTGTCTTTTTTCTCTATTCTTGCAACGGTTTTACCCTCTACCTGTATTTCTCCTTTTTTTACTTTTACGTCCTGGGAAAAGCTGAAAATGCTTAGAAAAAGCATGAACACTACTAATTTTTTTTTCATTTTTAATTTTTATTTGATAATATCAGAGTAAACACTACTGTATC
Source organism: Apibacter sp. (assembly GCA_031548225.1). Lineage (GTDB taxonomy): Bacteria > Bacteroidota > Bacteroidia > Flavobacteriales > Weeksellaceae > Apibacter. The sequence goes on along the minus strand of JAVBRH010000176.1, from coordinate 3,942 downwards.
ATTCATTTTTTATTGTATATAAATATTTATACTCACCATCTGTTTTGTCTTTTCTATATAAATAATATATATTGGAAAACATCGGTTTATATATTGAATCATCCTCTTGAAGATATCCTTTTTCCAAAAAATTAATGTTATGTATTCCCGATAAAACATTAATTCCTGGTGTATTTTTATATTTTATTTGCACATATGCTTTATCTCTATCATTATACTTTAAACTTTCCACTACACCTGACAAACTTGCCTGGTAGATATCTTTATCTCTAGTGTATTTCCCAGTAAAAAACCATGTTAATATAATCAATAGTAAATATAAAAATCTTTCCAACTTGAAACTTATCAATATTTTTTTCATTATTTTTTAAGGCATTATTGATTAAGTGGAGATTTGGAGTTACTTCTTTAATTCTTTATTTATTGATGTTCTAATTTATCAAATTTAAGGTAGCTGTTCCAGAATCTATATTTTAAATTGCTTTATATTTTTAACTTTTCTGATTTAAATATTTTTAATAAATTAAAAAATAAGTCAAAATCATTTTTGTTTTCTTTTTGTGAAATTTGAGTAATAAGATCCACCCAAGAAATGCCATAATCTAATTCAAACTTATCTTTCAACCAATAATAAAATTCATCTCTAAAAATTTTATCTTCTTTGTTTATAAGATTATTTTCAATCTGACACAAAAAATAGCCATTTATATAACTCTCCAATAAATTTAAGCTTTTTTCCCGGACATACATTAGAGGCCTTTCTTCAATCTTCTCTAATAAATTAACTAAGTTCATATCACTTCTTTTGTAAGCTTCCCCATTTATAAGAAACAAATATAGGGATAAAAGTAAAGAATTATCTATTATAGTTTTACAAAACATTTATCCGGTTAATTTAAGATTGCTAATACCATTTTTTAATTTGTATTCCAATGGAGCAAGTTCCGATTAACTGTTCTTTTTTCTTAAACAAATTTGAAAAAGTAATGGATTAATTATTATATTTGTAATTGTGAAGTATGGTATAATAGTATTAGTTGTTATTTTATCATTTCGTCCTTTAATTCCCTTATTGGACTACGGAATTAATTATGACTATATTTCTACCGTTTTGTGTATTAACAAGGATAAGCCGGAAATGCACTGTAACGGAAAATGTCACTTAGTTCAGGAAGTGGCAAAAAAATCTGCAGAAGACACTCAGGAAAACAATACCGGAACATTTAAAGTCATTGACGTTTTCATCGTTCAGGAAAAAATGACTTTCTCTATAAAGAAATCTGTGTTACCTTATCAGCTTCATCAACATTTTTACAAGAATTTATATTCCTATATTTCTTGTGAAACTTTGCTGAAACCTCCGGTTGTATAAATCCATACCTTATTATTTGATAAAATCGGGTTAATCCTTTAAACAGATCTATCCGTTTTATTCCCATACCTTGAAATTTATGTAAAATTTCAGGATGGTTCTTATTTCAACAAAATTTATACAACTAAACTTAAACTCATGAAAAATATATATAAAGGCTATGTTTATACCTTAGCGATGACTTTTCTCCTTGCCTTGTTTTTCACTTCCTGCAGCGGCGATGATACCAATGATATTCCTCCTGCAGATGAAACTTCAGGACTGACAAAAATCCAGGAATTAACGGATGGAACTTATGTTATTTCCCTTTACACAAAAGCCGGGACTTTTATTACCGGATATAACGAAATATTTTTACAGGTAAAAAATAAAACTACCGGAGAACTTGAAAAGAATGCATCCTTATCCTGGCATCCGGTTATGCATATGATGACTAAAAGCCATTCCTGCCCTTACGGTTCCATACAAAAAGTGGCGGGTAAATCAACCCTGTATAAAGGATTTATTATTTTCCAGATGGCAGGTAACGATTCCGAATCCTGGGAACTCTCTTTAGACGGCTCTGTCAACGGACAGACGTTTCAAATTTCCGAAAATCTGAGTGTGACAAATTCTGCAAAAAGGAAAGTACAAGTTTTTACCGGAGCGGACAATAACCGGTATGTATTGGCAATGGTAAATCCTTCTGCTCCGGTAATGGGAGTTAATACCATGACAGCTTACTTATATAAAATGCAGGATATGGACACTTTTGTTCCTGTAAACGGATATACAGTGAAAATAGACCCGAGAATGCCATCCATGGGAAATCACACTTCTCCGAATAATAAAGAGATGGCTTATACAGGTACTTCCGGTTTTTATCAGGGGAAAGTTAACTTTACTATGACCGGATACTGGAAAATCAGCCTGATAGTATTGGATTCGGACAATCAGGTACTCAAGGGAGAAGCGGTGACCGGTGAAGAAGCAAGCAGTTTGTTCTTTGAAGTCGAATTTTAAAGGAATATTCAAATAATGTCGTTCCGGGCAGATCGAAGCAGAGTATGAATGTACCAGATAAAGATCATAATTGCTCATCATTGCCTGGTGTTTAGTACAACAATAAACCAGGAGTTTGTCCGGAATGATACTAAAGATTTGAGAAGAAAATCGTAATGAACTTTCTTAAAGTTAATTGAAAATGAAAAAAATAAGTATCTGCCTAAGTATCCTTTCTTTAAGTATTTGCTATTCCCAAACGGTGGATTCCACTAAAACCAAGGATTTGGAGGAAGTAATTATCATCGGAAAAAAAGGCCCGAATTATCAAAAGGAATCCAAACCCCTGTCCACCCTGGACGAATACATGGAAAACTCAGGAAAAATCAATATGATAAAAAGGGGAAACTATGCCTGGGAACCTACCATTAATAATATGACTACGGAACGGATTTCGGTTACCATTGACGGAATGAAGATCTTTAATGCCTGTACCGATAAAATGGACCCGGTGACCTCTTATGTGGAAATCTCCAATTTGAAGGACATAGAGCTCCGTTCAGGGCTTGAAAGCGGAATACACGGAGGGGGTGGAATCGGGGGAGGACTTAACCTGAATCTGAACAAAGCCGGATTTTCCGGCAAAAAATGGAGAACAGCTTTGAATACAGGATACGAATCCAACGGAGATTATCATATTAACGGACTGGATTTGGCTTATTCCAGTTCTAAATTCTATACTAATTTTGGTATATTCCACCGGAAAAGTGAAAATTATGATGCCGGAGATCATCAGGAAATTCCGTATTCCCAATTTGAAAAGTTCAATACCTATATCAATGCCGGATATCAGTTTTCCAGATCCAGAATTCTGGAGGCCTCATTTATCTATGATGATGCGTCCAATGTGGGTTATCCTGCCTTGTCTATGGATGTAAAGACTGCCCGTGCCTGGATTGCTTCCCTCAGTTATAAAAAGGAAAAGATATCGGACGTATTATCCTTGTGGGAAACTAAGCTTTATTATAACTCCATTACCCATAAAATGGATGACACTAAACGCCCGGATGTTCCTATTCACATGGACATGCCCGGACTCAGCAAGACGTATGGTTTCTATTCTATGCTTAAGGGAAAAACTTCCCGGCATTCCTTTCTCCTGAACTGGGACGGGTATTATAACCAGTCTGAGGCAGAAATGACCATGTATCCCAACGATCCTAATGAATCCCCTATGTTTATGTACACCTGGCCGGACGTACGCACCTTCAATACCGGACTTTCTTTAGAGGATGAATATTCCTTCAATGAAGCCAACTCCCTTCACATTTCTGCTAATATAAACTTTCAGCATGATGGTATTCAAAGCGATGCAGGATTGCAGACAATCCGGATTTTCTATCCAGACACGGATCAATACCAAAACCGTTTTCTGGTTAAGGCTGCCGCCCACTACCAATATCATAAAAATAATCTGGAGCTGATGATCGGAGGCGGATATGGAGAAAGAGCTCCTTCCGTTTCGGAAGCCTACGGTTTTTATTTATTTAATAGTTTTGACAACTATGACTATATAGGAGATCCTTCTC
>JAVBRH010000092.1:0-2604 GCA_031548225.1 Apibacter sp. | reverse complement strand
GATGGATCAGCTGCTTCTGGGAACCTACCAGGCAAAGGAAGTGCAGATGGACTGGAGGGATTTCAATGAAGACTGGGAAAGAAAAGATTACTACCAGTATTTTTTAGATAAACAGGCCACTCCCAAAGTACTGAAAGAAATAGAAACCCATTCCCTTCCCTATAACCTGTGGGACAGTTACCTGGAAAAGTTTACCTGGAAAATCGGTGTGGAAGGAGCTGTTCCGGTTAATTTTTTCCATCTGAAAACCATCAGTGCAGAGGAAGAAGGGATTTTTCCGCCTCTGCTGGGCAGGGATGAGTTCAAGTCCCGGGCGGTTCCCTACTGGGTGCGCTTCTTTGTACAGGACGAAAGCGGGAAAAAATACGAAGCAAGGGTATATTTTACCAAAGACATCAAATATTACCTGCGCAATTATAAAGCCGAACACTACAACTACTATCCGGACGACCTGCGGGAAGAAGAAGCTTGGAAGGTCTTCCATCAGATGGGAAAAAACACACCCATAGAACTGATATTTAAAATTATTCCGGATTCACAGGACATAAAGGTCTATGTACGGGCTCCTGAGAAGGAAATAGAACTCAAGGACATTATTGTAAAGCTATTTTTACTGGATAAATAATAACCCCAATTAAAAAACTTTACAAAAGTACGATTTCTTCGATAAGAAATATTACGTTAATAAAAAATCATCCAGGGCTTTTGTCATGGAAGGTTTTTCCTTTGTAGGAGCAAAAAACTCGACTTTTAATCCTGCTTCTTCGGCAGCCTGCTTAGTGGAATGTCCGAAAATTCCTATATGGACGTTATCCTGTTTGAAATCGGGATAATTATCGAATAAGGACTTGATTCCTGCCGGGCTGAAAAAAACCAAGGCATCGTATTCGCTAAGATTTTTAATTTTGGACGAAATATCACTGCTAACCGTCCTGAAAAGGATAGCCCGGGTCCAGTTAATACCAGATTTATCTAATGCATCCGGAATATCCTGGTTAAGAACATCGGAAGTAGGAAGTAAATATTTTTCATCCGGATTTTTCTTTAGCAGAGGAATCATATCTTCTGCATTTTTTTCTCCGAAATATATTTTCCGTTTTCGGTAAACGATATATCTTTGAAGGTACAAGGCTATAGCTTCGGACATGCAGACATATTTCATAGAATCAGGTACGGTAAAACGCATTTCTTCTGCTAAGCGGAAAAAGTGGTCGATGGCATTTTTACTGGTAAATATAACTGCTGTGAAATGGGAAAAATCAATTTTTTGTAATCTTACATCTTTAGCATCAGCCCCCTGAACATGGATAAAAGGAGAAAAGTCAATTTTTATTTTATGTTTCTTTTCAATATCAAAATAAGGAGAGCTGTCGCCAACAGGCTTGGGTTGAGAGATTAATACTGACTTTACTTTCATGATAAACTTAAAATTTGTCTCCTAAAAACACCAGTTTTAATACACACAGTGCAGGTAAGATTTCGAAAGTGCAAAGGTACAAAAATTCGTAATAACCGAGAAGTTTTATTTGCTTTTTAATGAAGAACATCAGCCAAATCCACTCAGAGACCAGTAAAAAGCAGATAGCCCCTATAGTCAGATAAGAAGTATATTCTTTTGGGATATCAGTATAGTATATTATAAAACAAAGAAGTATAATAACAAATAATTTTATGAATAAAAAAATGAAACGGTTTTTATATTGTTCCTGATATTCCTTGTTTTTACCCAGGATTAGGAAAAAGCCATTTCCCAATACATAGGAAACCAGTTGATAGATAAACAGGGTAACAAATAAAATAACGAGTTTTAGAAGCTCGGAATTATAAAAGGGGATTACCAGGTTAAAAAAAGGTAATAAAACCAAAGAGAGAAGCAGGGTATAAATAAAACTGCAGATGGTTACATATAGAGTAAAGTTTTCGTTTTCCGAAGGAATCGATTTAATTTTAAAAATAGGCTCATTTTTGGGAATGAGAATAAAACGGAAAAGAATAAGCAGTAATAAACAACTTAAAAAGATGAAGTTGATTAAATCATCTCCTAAAACTCCCCGTGGAATGCCCTCAATTAATAAAAAATCAAATTTCATCGATAAATCGGTTGGTTATGGGCGAATAAGAATCAATTCTTCTGTCTCTGAGAAAAGGCCAGTGTATTCTGTAACTATCTGATTTTTCAGTATCTATTTCTACTACTTTCACTTCTTCCTCTTCATGGGATGCCTGATACAGGATAGTTCCGAAAGGATTGGAAACAAAGGATCCTCCCCAGAATTTCATAGCTCCGTCCTGTTCAAACCCTACCCGGTTTACGCTGACGGTATGAACTCCGTTGGCAATGGCATGACTCCGCTGAATGGTCTGCCAGGCATTAAATTGTTCTTTATTAGTGGCTTCGTCCTGGGAAACGGCCCAGCCGATAGCTGTCGGATAAAATAATATTTCCGCTCCCATTAGAGATGTTATTCTGGCTGCTTCCGGATACCACTGATCCCAGCAGATTAATACTCCTATTTTTGCATACCGGGTTTCAAACACCTTATATCCCAGATCGCCGGGAGTAAAATAGAATTTCTCATAATAGGCCGGATCGTCAGGGATATG
>JAVBRH010000252.1:0-9499 GCA_031548225.1 Apibacter sp. | reverse complement strand
CAATGGTATCGGCAAATGGCTCTCCATGTAAATTAGATAAAAAACCTAAAGTCATATCCATTCCTGCACTAATTCCGGAAGAAGTGTAGATATTTCCGTCAACAGTCCAGCGGGCCTTTTTTATCCAGATTACTTTTTCATTTACGGAAACCACCCAGTCAAAAGCACGTTTGTTTGAAGTGGCTCTTTTTCCGTCTAATAATCCGGTTTTAGCCAGTAAAACACTTCCCGTACAAACTGATAAAACATAAGTGCTTGAAACTGCAATTTGTTTTATTTTGCTGATGAGTTCCATATTGTGAACTTCCTTTCGGGTTCCCCAACCTCCGGGAATCAGAAAAATATAAGTTCCTTTACTGATATGGTCGAGAGGAAGAGTCTCCAGGGATATTCCATGAGAATTTGAAATCATTCCTCCCTGCAACGAATAGAAAGAGATGTTTTCAGTAATTTTTCCCAAGATTTCTACAGGTCCGAATGCGTCCAGAGTTTCAAAATCCTCAAAAAGTAAAACAGAAACTTCCATAAGTTAATCTTTTTAAATTAAATTTGATCCAGGGATTTTCGTAGTTTGATTCCCTGAGCTTTAAATTGGGAGGGCGTAAGTCCGGTTACTTTCTTAAACTGTGCGGAAAGATGAGCGACACTGCTGTATCCTAACTGATAGGAAATCTCGGAAAGATTCATTTCATCATAGCTGAGCAGTTCCTTTACCTTTTCTATCTTTTGCAGTATCACATAATGTTCAATGGTAACCCCTTCCGTAGCGGAAAATAATTTACTTAGGGAAGAATAGTCCCGGTTTAAAGTTTGGGATAACAACTCGGAATAATTGACCGGTTTGTTTCCGGTGTTTTGGATTTGGGAGATAATAACCGACTTGACTTTTTCAATAAGCTGCTGTTGGCTATTATCCAGCAGTTCAAATCCCAGAGTTTCCAGTTTGTTTTTGAGTAACTGTTTTTCCTTTTCATTCAGTTCTTTTTCCAGTTCCACTTCCCCGAGTCCGATCCGGGTTACAGGGAAATTCATGCCCTTCAGAATATCCCGGACAGCAAGAATGCAACGGTTGCACACCATATTTTTTATGAATAAAGTCATATCCGGCATTTTTCCTATACACAAAGATACGCGGTATTTCTTTTACACAAAAGAAAACTCAAAAGTTATTGCTTATATCCGGATAAGGTTTTCATATATCATGGCTTTTTTTGTAATTTTACATAAAAATAATTATGGCGATACTAGCACCCTCAATTCTTTCTGCTGATTTTGGAAATCTGGATCGGGATGTCGAGATGATTAATGGAAGTGAAGCGGACTGGTTTCATATAGATATTATGGACGGGGTTTTTGTTCCTAATATTTCATTCGGTTTTCCTGTTTTGCAGGCAGTGAATAAAAAAGCAAAAAAAATAAAGGATACACATTTAATGATTGTGAATCCCGATTTATATATCGAATCTTTTAAAAAATCGGGCGCAGATTACCTGACAGTTCATTATGAGGCCTGTACCCATCTGCACCGTACCATACAAGCTATTAAAGCCGAAGGAATGAAGGCGGGAGTGGCCCTGAATCCTCATTCGTCTGTGTCCTTGCTGGAAGATGTGATTCAGGATTTGGATTTAGTACTGGTTATGAGTGTGAATCCGGGATTTGGAGGACAAAAATTCATTGAGAATACTTACAAAAAAGTAGCCGGTGTGAAAGATCTGATTATACAAAAAAATTCCATAGCCTTAATTGAAGTTGACGGAGGAGTTACCCTGGATAATGCCGGAAAGTTAACAAAGGTGGGAGCAGATGTACTGGTGGCGGGAAATACGGTTTTCAGTGCGGCGAATCCGGTGCAGATGATACAAGAGCTTAAAAAACAGACAGAATTTTAGTTATACATTTGATGAAATTCAAAGTGATTCATTTCATTGTCAATCCCATTTCCGGTAAAGGAACAGGGGAAAAAGTGAAAAAGAGAATAGAAGAAATCTTTTCTGAACACGACATTCAGATTAAACTGACCGGAAAGAAAGATGATGCATACGAATTTGCCCTGAAATCTGTGGAGGAGGGGGCAGAGCTTATTGTAAGCTGTGGAGGAGACGGCACCCTCAGTGAAGTAGCTTCCGCTCTGGTAGGAAAAGAAGTTCCTTTGGCGATAGTACCTATCGGGTCGGGAAACGGTCTGGCACGTCATTTACAAATCCCTTTACAGCCTGAAGAAGCTTTACAGCTTGTGCTAAAATCTGAAAGAGTAGTTGAGAAAATAGATTGCGGAAAAATCAACGATTCTTACTTTTTCAGCAATGCCGGTATCGGTTTCGATGCAGAAGCAGTAAAAGTATATGCCCACCAGAAGCAGAGACAGCTACTGGGTTATATAAAGTGTATTTTTTTAAGCGTTTTTAAATTCCGGCCTGTGCAGGTTTCTTTAAGCTCAGAAGAAATGAATTTTAACGGGAAGGTTATGATGTTGAATATATCCAATAGTAATTGTCTGGGATACGGATTTTCTGTTGCACCCAGAGCGTCGTTACAGGATGGGAAGTTTGATATTAATCTGGTTTCCAAATGTTCCTGGGTAGTTTTTTTATTTTGGATAGGGGCAGGTTTTTTGTTTAACCAAAATTGGGGTAAAAAACGAAAACTGTTTCATACCCAAAAACTGAATATCATCACATCGGCGGATTATATGCAGATGGACGGAGAATATCATATTTTAGAGTCAAAAACAGTGGAAATATCCATTTTACCTCATTCTTTATCGGTTTTAGTAGGATAGGTTCTTCGGCTGTTTTTATTATGCGCCATTTCAACGTATTTTGCTTTTCTCAGGGCAATGTTCAGCTCGTACCCAATCAAAGTGAAAACAACGGATATATTGATCCAAAGCATAACAATAAGAATGGATCCGATAGAGCCGTACAAAACATTAAACCGGGTAAAATTGGCTATATAAAATCCAAAACAGGACGTTGTTAAAGTAAAAAGCATGGTGGTAAGAAGAGCCCCGGGCATTACTCCCCTGAAACTTATTTTTGCCGTTCTTCCGAAATAGTAAAGAAAACAAATACCGATAAAAAAGATAAATAAGGAAAGGATAAAGTTCAGGATATTGATAATCAGACGGTATTCGGGAATATTGAAAGGAAGAGAATGCTCAAAAAATCGGAAAATAATTTCCGTTACATACAATAGCACCAAAGAAGTAAACAGGAAGATAGAAAAGAATAAAACAATGAAAATACTCAGAAAAAAGGATTTCATTCCTTTAAACTCCAAAGGTTCCTGGTTGTTGACAGATTTAAATCCCCGGATTAAAGAACGCACTCCGTTAGAAGATAAAAATATAAATAACAGAATGGAGAATATAAGTAAAAAAGTATTAGGCCGGTTTAAATTATTGTTTACCAGTACAATCCGGTCGTTCATATAATTTTGAATAATGGTAAGAATATCGGAAGGCAGTAGTTTTTTTAATAAGAAATTAAAAATAAGCTGTTGGATTTCTTCATAGTAAGGCAGATAGCTGATAAAAAGTAAAAAGAATACCAAAAAGGGGAACATACTCATAAAAATGCTCCAGGAAGCTGCTGCAGCTCTTACCCCTATAGCCCCCTTAGTAATCCCCTGTATATAAATCTCTAAAATTTTATAAAGGGAAATATGGTTAAGCACAGGAATTTTTATTTTTTCCAGATATGCTTTTATATGTTTGAATTTGGAGTTCAAATGGATATAAATTTGAGGTCAAAGATATTATTTATATGTCTCTTTTTCAAAATATAATATTAAAAATATTACGGGAAGAAAATGTTTATAAACTGAATTTTTCTCTGAAAAACGACAACAATGATCAGCGTATAAAAGGTGAATAAGTAGGAAAAAAAAGGGTCAAAAAAAATAAATCTGAATATAAATGGTTGTAATACTGAAATTTATAATATATTTGATAATTCCTTTGCAAGTTTTGCTAAATTTAGTAGATTTGAAGCACAACATAAAGTAAAACGTACCAGTTAAAAAGCAAAAAAAATAAAATGGACCAATTTTCATTTTTAAATGCGATTCATTCCGAATACATAGAAGAATTGTATCAAAAATATTTAAAATTTCCAGATAGTGTAGAACCCAGTTGGAGAAGTTTTTTTCAGGGATTTGATTTTGCCTCTAAAAGTTATAATGGAAAAGCAATACTAGAATCCGGGAATGGAATTTCTTCACCTGCTGTTGATACTAATGGGATTTCTGAAGATATAATACGGGAGTTTAAAATTATAAATCTTATCAATGGATACAGGAACAGAGGACATCTGTTTACCAAAACCAATCCTGTACGTCAGAGAAGATCGTATACCCCGACGTTGGATATTGAGAATTTCGGACTTACCCAGGCAGATTTATCTACTTCGGTAAATGGGAAAATTTTAAGGTTGGAAGGGGTGTATACCCTGAAGCAAATCATTGAAATCCTGAATACCATATATTGTGATTCCATAGGAATTGAATATATGCATATAAGAAAACCGGAAGAAATCACCTGGATTCAGGAATGGCTGATAAAAAATTACAATCATCCGGTATTGAGTGTAGAAGAAAAGAAAAGGATTCTTAAAAAGTTATCCCATGCAGTAGCCTTTGAAAGTTTTCTTCATACCAAGTTTGTGGGGCAGAAAAGGTTCTCACTGGAAGGAGGGGAAAGTTTAATACCTGCTTTAGATGAGATTATTAACCGTTCTTCCGAGAGTGGAGTGGAAGAGATTGTGATAGGAATGGCCCATAGAGGAAGGCTGAATGTACTGGCAAATATATTTAACAAGTCTTACTCTCAGATATTCACGGAATTTGAAGGAAAAGATTATGTAGAAACCATTTTCTCAGGAGATGTTAAATATCATTTAGGCTCCAGCAATAAATACAATACGAAAAAAGGAAAAGTCGTTAAAATCAGTCTGGCTCCCAATCCATCCCATTTGGAAACAGTGGATGCTGTGGTGGAAGGAATTACCCGGGCAAGAGCAGATCACGACTATAGTGAAGATTACGGTAAAGTGCTTCCTATTCTTATTCACGGAGATGCAGCTTTGGCAGCACAGGGAATTGTCTATGAAGTACTTCAGATGATGACTCTGGATGGGTATAAAACAGGAGGAACTATTCATATTGTAGTCAATAACCAGGTAGGATTTACCACCAATTATTTGGATGCCAGATCCAGTACCTATTGTACGGATATAGCTAAAACCGTTCTTTCCCCGGTGTTGCACGTAAATGCCGATGATGCCGAAGCAGTAATTCACGCAGTTCGGTTTGCATCCGATTACAGAAGCACTTTCAACAAAGATGTGTTTATTGATTTACTGGGATATAGAAAATACGGGCATAACGAAGGGGATGAGCCGAGATTTACCCAGCCTCAGTTATATAAAATTATAGCAAAACACCCTAACCCGAGGGAAATCTATTATAAAAAACTGGAAAAAGAAGAAGTTATCACTCCTCAGCTTTTAGCAGAAAGCGATGAAGAATACAAACAATTATTAGATAAAAGCCTGGAAGACTCCAAAGAGATGGAAACAGCTACCATGGAGCTTTTCATGCAACAGGAATGGAAAAACTTCGACAGGGTAGGAGCCTCTGAACTTTTAACTCCGATAGATACTACTTATCCGATAGATAAGCTCAGGGAGATTGCTAAAACCATTACGGAAGTTCCGGAAGGAAAGAACCTGTTCAATAAAATCCAGAGACTGCTTAAGCAACGGAGGGAAATGGTGGAACAAACCAATGCAATTGACTGGGGAATGGCGGAATTACTGGCATACGGTACTTTGTTGATGGAAGGTCATACTGTTCGTCTATCAGGAGAGGATGTCGAAAGAGGAACTTTCTCCCACCGTCATGCAGTGATAAAAACAGAAGACACGGAAGAAGAAATCATTACTCTTAACCAATTAGATACTAAAGCGAAATTTTATGCTTATAACTCCCTGCTTTCAGAATATGGAGTATTAGGATTTGAATATGGATATGCCATGACCACTCCTTACTCGTTAACCATTTGGGAAGCTCAGTTCGGGGATTTCGTCAATGGAGCGCAAATCGTAATTGATCAGTATATTTCTGCTGCCGAAGATAAATGGAAAATGCAGAACGGCCTGGTAATGTTGCTTCCTCACGGATTTGAAGGACAAGGAGCGGAACACTCTTCAGCACGGATCGAAAGATTTTTACCTTTGTGTGCCCATGGAAATATGTATATGGTCAATGCCACAACTCCGGCAAACTTTTTCCATTCAATCAGGAGACAATTGAAACCGAATTACAGAAAGCCGTTGGTCGTCTTTTCACCTAAGAGCCTGCTTCGTCACCCGAAAGTAGTATCCACAATTGAAGAATTAGCAGAAGGAAGTTTCCAGGAACTGATAGATGATCCTGCAGCACAAGTGGAAAAAGTAACCCGTTTGGTATTCTGTTCAGGAAAATTATATTATGAGCTACTTAAGAAAAAAGAAGAATTGAACGAGGAGAGAGTGGCTTTAGTGAGATTAGAACAATTATATCCTTTACATTGGGATAAAATTTATCAGATATTGGATAAATACGAGAATAAAAAAGAATTTATCTGGGCACAGGAAGAACCTGAAAATATGGGTGCCTGGTGGTACATTCTGAAAGAATTCAGAAAATTTGATGTTGATGTTATCTGTCCTTCTGCCAGCGGTTCTCCTTCTCCGGGTTCCCATGAACGATACGATAAAATCCAGCATGCATTAGTAACCGCAGTTTTTGAAAATATAAAATAAACCAAAAATACTTATTCTATGATACTTGAAATGAAAGTTCCCTCCCCGGGAGAATCAATAACAGAAGTGGAAATTGCTACATGGTTAGTGAAAAATGGTGATTATGTAGAAAAAGATCAGGCTATAGCCGAAGTAGATTCAGATAAAGCTACTCTTGATCTGCCAGCAGAGGCCAGTGGGGTAATAACCTTAAAAGCAGAAGAGGGAGATACGGTACAGGTAGGACAGGTAGTGTGCCTAATCGACACCGATGCTGCCAAACCTGCCGGAAGTGCGACAACGACAGAAGAAGCTCCTAAACAGGAAGTAAAAGAAGAGCCTAAAGCTCAGACACCAGCACCGACACCTGCGCCTGCAGCAGCAGCTCAACCGGCTTCTTATGCCACAGGAACGGCTTCCCCGGCAGCAAAGAAAATTTTAGAAGAAAAAAATATTCCGGCTTCTTCCGTTCAGGGAACAGGAAAGGACGGTAGAGTAACCAAAGAGGATGCAGTAAACGCAGTACCGTCTATGGGAATATCAAGCGGAAGCGGAGTGCGTTCCTCCACTACAGCTAAATTATCCGTTCTAAGAAGAAAAGTGGCTGAAAGACTGGTTTCCGTGAAAAACGAAACCGCTATGCTGACTACTTTTAATGAAGTGGATATGAGTGAAATTTATCGTTTGAGGAATGAATACAAAGATGAATTTAAAGATAAGCATGGAATAGGATTAGGATTTATGTCTTTCTTTACCTTAGCAGTAGTGAGAGCTTTACAATTATTTCCAGATGTAAACTCCATGATAGACGGAGATCATAAAATCACTTATGACTTCCAGGATATTAGTGTGGCAGTTTCAGGGCCTAAAGGATTAATGGTTCCGGTATTGAGAAATGTAGAAAATATGACCTTTAGAGGAGTGGAACAAAATATTAAGGAATTGGCTATTAAAGTACGGGATGGTAAAATTACCGTAGATGAAATGACCGGAGGAACTTTTACCATAACTAACGGAGGAGTTTTCGGATCCATGATGTCTACACCTATTCTTAACCCGCCTCAGAGTGCTATCCTGGGAATGCATAACATCGTAGAGCGTCCGGTAGTTAAAAATAAACAGATTGTGATTGCTCCGATGATGTATCTGGCTCTTTCTTATGACCACAGGATTATTGACGGAAGAGAATCCGTAGGTTTTCTGGTTGCGGTAAAAGAAGCAGTGGAAAATCCGTTGGAATTGTTAATGGATAATAATGCCAGAAGAGCATTGGAATTATAACAAAAAAATTAATTTATCCCTTTTAAACTCCGAATTATTTTTCGGAGTTTTTATTTTTATTCAATCTGAAATTTTTTATCCGGGAATAGCGGGAAAAATTTACAAAAATCTAATTCTTTCTCATTTTAGCCATATAAAAACCGTCAAAATCAGAAGAGGAAGGCATAATTTTCTTTTCCTGTACTAATTCAAAATCGGGATTTTCTGCTAAAAATTTCTGAATTTGTTCTGTATTTTCGGAAGGAAGGATGGAACAGGTGGCATAAACGAGTATTCCTCCTTTTTTCAGCAGTTTGGAGTTATTTTTCAGGATTTGTTCCTGCTCTTCCCGCATCCGGTCTATAAATTCTTCCTGAAGTTTCCATTTGGCATCCGGATTTCTTCTTAACACTCCCATACCGCTGCAGGGAGCATCAATTAAAACCCTATCTGCGCTGTTTTCCAGTCGTTTGAAGGTTTTTGAATATTAAATTATTTTTGTGTGGATATTGTGAGCTCCGTTTCTTCGGGCCCGTTGTTTCAGGGTTTGTAGTTTCCATTCGTGGATATCCAAAGCAATAATTTGTCCTTTGTTCTGCATCAGGGCAGCCAGATGGAGTGTTTTTCCCCCGGCTCCGGCACAGGCATCAATAACACGCATTCCCGGTTTTACTTCCAGAAATTCTGCCACTAATTGGGATGAGGCATCCTGTACCTCAAAGAGCCCGTCTTTAAAGGCCTGGGTTTTGAATACATTTCTCTTTTCTTCCAATACCAAAGCATCTTTAAAACCAGAAATGAAATCTACTGTCACATTTTCTTCCGATAACAGGTCTTTTAATTGTTCTGCAGTAGTTTTCAGAGCATTGGCCCGGATTATGGTTTTTGCAGGTACATTGAGTGCCTTCATTTCCCGGGACCAGCTTTCTCCCAGTTCTTTTTCCATTCGTTGTTGCATCCAGTCAGGAATGGAATATTCGATTATCCGTGAAGGGAAAGGAAGTTTAAAGCGGTCTTTTATCTTTTTTATGTAAATTTTTTCAAATTCGGGAAAGGGAGGCAGTTCTATTTTATTCAATAGAAGATAAGTGGAAATAATAGGATAGATAGTATCCGGAGTCATTTCCTTGTTGGCATAAAATTCCAGTCTTCTTTTCCAGCGGATGATTTCATAAAAAGATTCGGAAACGAACCCCCGGTCTTTGCTTCCCCATTTTTTGTGGAATTTAAGAGTACGCTCCAAAACTTTGTCCGCGTATTTATTGGGCTCAAAAAAACTTTCTTTGAGAGCTTTTTCCAATCCCTGAATTAGATTTCTATGCAATATTTTCATTTGATTATCTGGATCTGAAAGAAATGTGTGCAAATATACATGTAAAATGTGAAAATTGAGTTAAAGAGGCCGGATATATCGACACAGATTAGATAAATTTCGTACTTTTGATCTAATCATT
>JAVBRH010000091.1:0-2764 GCA_031548225.1 Apibacter sp. | reverse complement strand
TCCTACATGTTTTAAAGTCAAAGTAATAGGTTTTCCTGCTTTTGCTTTTAATTCGGTAAGATTATATTGCATATTATCATTTCCTTCAATTACCAACTCATTTTCAGCAAGGGGAGCAGGTGCTTGTTCTTCCACTTGTGGTGGAGCTGCTTCTTCTGTTTGAGTAGTTGCTGCGGGCTGATCTTGTTTAGGCTCTTCACTTCCTTTTCCGCAGGAAACCAGGAGAGTTAGAGATAATGTGATTAATGCTGAAATTTTTACTAGATTGTTTTTCATAGATTATATAATTTTTGAATTTAAATTAATAGAATACTTTTATTTCGGAAGCAACACATCATTTATAACATGGACTATTCCGTTTGAAGTTTCAACGGAAGCGGTGATTTCAGAGCCGTTCACATAGGTTTTTCCGTCTTTTTTGGTAATTTTCACTTTTTTACCATTTACCATATCAAACTCTTGTCCGTCCTGCATATAGTCAGTTTTTAAAACACCTACATAAGTATGGTAACTTAAAATGTCTTTCAGGTCTTCTTTTTTATCCGGTTTTAACAAACCATCCAAAGTTCCTGCCGGTAGTTTGTCAAAAGCTGCATTGGTAGGCGCAAAAACAGTAAAAGGTCCTGCATTGCTAAGGGCATCCACTAAGTCGGCTGCCTGCACCGCTTTAACGAGGGTGGAAAGATCCTTAGTAGCTACTGCTGTTTGCACAATATTGGGGTGTGAAGTATCGTCTTTCACTCCTGACTGTCCCACACTTTCAGTAGCAGAGGCATTTGTATCTGATGACGCTTGGGTAGTTTCACTTTTTTCTTTACATCCGATGGTAAACAGGAAACTTATGATTAATAAAAGAAAATAGGAATTTTTCATAATATGATTTTTTATATTAATAAACAAAGTACTTTATAAATCTTAAGTTATTTTATGATTGTAGTCATAAAGAAATTTAAGGGTTGAATGGTTTTCTGTTTGTTATAAGGAATATTTCACTAAATAACTTGTAATCAATAATATATTTTAAAGTAAACAAAAAGAATAAAATTCAGTTTTTGTTTAAACTGATAAAACTCATCAATAATATATCTTATGATCGATAATATCCAGTTTTTTTTGTTTATTCATTTTGGAAACGACTCTTATTACAGTTTCAACTCTCAACCCTGTAAAATCAGCAATTTCCTGCCGGGTAAAAGGGATTAACTCCTGAGTTCCGGCGTTCTTCTTATGAGAATCCAGAAAATGAATGATTCTGAATTCAGGACTCTGGTTAATGATGCTTTTTTGGATTGTGGTTTTTTCATGAATTCTTCTGGCCATCAATTCCAGATGTTCTTTTTGAATGGAAGGATGTTCTTCGAGAATCTGAAAAAAATTATCTCTGGAAAGTTTGATGATTTTAGAGTTTTGCAGAGCAACCGCTGTTGAAGGGTATCTTTCGTTTATAAGTAAGGGGGGTTCTCCAAAGCTATCTCCATTATAAAAATATCCCTGAATGAATTCCTTTCCATTGTCATTAGATACGAGTACTTTTACACAACCTTCAATAATCTGGTAGTAAAAATTAGCAAATCCGCCCTCTTCAAAAATGGGTTCATTTTTACTGTAGTCTTTGATTACGGCACCTTTAGAAAGAAGTAAATTAATATCCATTTCAATAAGAATTTAGTTATTTAGAGTAATTAGGTCAATTTAACTATATATTATTATATTATGACAACTAACAACTATAATATACTTAATTTAAAACGGTTTTAAATTAATATTTTCCATAACAGGACTTAATCACTTTTTTAATCTGTGATTGGATCAGTTATGAGAAATCAGGTGTCAAAAAAATAAAAACATTATACTTAATTTCCCCTATTTTTATAAATGAGATAATAATTTAGTGAATTCTATTACTAAGATAATAAATAATTCTTCTTAAAATTACATACTACGCAAAGTTAATAAAATAATAAATTAAAAAGATGAATTAAATAGTGAAATATATTAATATTTTTTGTGCTACTAAATAAGTCAGGAAATCAGTGGCAATGCCTATCAATCTGTTGACATCCAAAATATTATATTTTGTTTCATTTAGCCTGAAATGGGCTTCTGCATTGGGGAAATTGAGTAGTTATGATTGTGATCATAAAAATAAACTATTGTAATCGTGAAATTTACAGAACAATTCTAATTTTAAACTAATATGGGAAAGAAATTATTTTTATTTATTTTAACCTTGGTCATTTTCCATGCATGTGGAAATAAAGAGGAAAAAGATTCAACAGCCGCTACAAATACTACATCATCTTCCGAACAGGGAGCAGCAACTCCTGACACATCCGCTTATGATCCTGAAAGAGGAGAGGGGAAATTTGATAAAGTGGATGTAGGAGCTACTTTAGATCAGGCTATGGCGACAAAAGGAGAGGAGGTTGCCTCAGTGAAATGTACTTCCTGCCATAAACCTACTGAAGAGAAATTGGTAGGTCCGGGATGGAAGGGAGTTACTCTCAGAAAAAAACCGGAATGGATCCTGAATTTCATTACTAATCCGGATCCGATGATTGATAAAGATCCAGAAGTGCGGGCGCAATTGGAACTTTGTCTGGTACGTATGCCTAATCAGCAGCTTACTGATGAAGAAGCAAGAAGCATCCTTGAATATATGCGTAAGATTGATGGAGTAAAATAATAATGAGCTACCTATCACTTATATTTATAACTTAAACTATTGATATTATGAACAATAAATTTATTAAAGTAACCTTTG
>JAVBRH010000161.1:0-3416 GCA_031548225.1 Apibacter sp. | reverse complement strand
AATTGTGTTTCATTATTTTCCCCATTTCTATCTTTCTTTTATTATATCGAATTTACGTTAATTAAATACTTGACAACTAAATGACAAGATTCAACAGGAATGGTTTAACGGACAGTGTTAAATAGTTAAGTATTTTACTCCAGTTCTGTAGTTGAAATAGTAAACGCTTTCAGTATATCTTCCCCTTTATCGTTTTTATAAAAATACAGATAGTTATAACTATTGTCTTTTTTAAAGTTCAATTCAAAATAATTACTGTCACCATCTCCCACAACCTGTGCCCAATAAGGTTTATAAGAAGCAAATTTATCTCTGCATTCCTCTAAAGTAGTCTGGTTAAAAACCAAATCAAACGGCAGTCCTGATATCGGTTCATCCGCTCCATAAGGCGCTACAATTCCTATGTACTGATCCGTATCAGTAAGGGGAACAAAAATCAGAATGGTTCCCTGCTCAAAGTTCCACTGGTAAGAGGTTTTTCCTGTAGAAGGGTCGGATAACTCTTCATAGGAATCTCCGTATATTTCCGACAATGCTTTTAATGTAGTGGGAAAAGGAATATCCTTTTTAGTTTCGGAAGTTTTCGAACTTTCAGAAACTTTTGAAAGTTTAGATTGT
Organism: Apibacter sp.; assembly: GCA_031548225.1. Classification (GTDB taxonomy): domain Bacteria; phylum Bacteroidota; class Bacteroidia; order Flavobacteriales; family Weeksellaceae; genus Apibacter. The sequence goes on along the minus strand of JAVBRH010000161.1, from coordinate 2,798 downwards.
TTCGCAGAGTTTTGGGCATATACTCCTGTTACTCCTGCAAAAAAACAAATGAACAAAATAATTCTTATTTTCATATTTTTATATAAATAATCAAAGACAAAGCTAACCAAAATTTAACCCGGATTCGGAATAAAAATTGAAAAAAGTTGATTTTTGCTTTTCAACACGGACTATCAGCTGAATGAAACGGTAAACTGATGAATTCCATTATAATAAGCATATTTTATATTCCAGTCATGAAATTTAACTATCTGACTGACAATGGACAAGCCCAATCCGTTTCCTTTTTTATTTTCATCGGTGCGGATAAACCGGTTAAAGATTTTTCCCGAATCCAGCGACTGGTGTTCTCCTGTGTTGTTTATACTGAACTTTTTATCCTGAACGGTTATGGTAATGGTTCCTCCGGGTACATTATGCTGGATTGCATTAACCACGAGGTTATTTATGAGACTTTCCAGTAAGATTTTATTTGCCTGGATTTCCAGCGGATTTAAAATCTCCAAATTCATCTCAATCCCTTCACTTTCAGCAATTTCTTTTAGATAGGAAACTTGAGATGTTAGCACCTGATCAAAATTGATGATCTCCATTTGATCAAACTGATGATTATCTATTTTAGCCAGCAGTAAAAGGTTTTTATTCAGGCGGGTTAACCGTGAAGAAACATCATAAAGGGATTGTATGGTTTTTAGCTGGTGCTTTGACAGATCGGGCTCTTGTAATAACAAATCCAGACGGGTCTGCAATATGGCAAGAGGAGTCTGCAATTCGTGGGAGGCATTTTCTATAAACTCTTTTTGCTGTTTAAAGGCCTTTATATTATTGTCGATCAGATTCGTCAATATCTGATTTAGCCGGTTAAACTCCCGGATATCCGTATTTTTAAAATCAGGTTTTACTCCTTTCTCCAGATTAAATTTTTCTATCTTCGACAAACTGTCATAAAAGGGATTCCATAATTTTTTAGCTATAATTTTCTGGATAAACAACAGGGAGGATAATAAGATAATAAATGCAACTCCATACTGTCCTGCCAACATGCCTATCAAATCTTTATCCTCTATTAGAGGAATGCGGGAAGTCAGCATATATTCCGTGCCTTCTATCTTTATTTTCCGGTAAAAGATACGGTAATCCACCTCATGTCCTTCTGCTTCATTGTATATCGGCTTTTGGACTACTTCTTCCTCTGACGGATAAGAAACTTCCTGTAAAGATTCTATCTGCATATCTTCATTGTAGTGGTTCCAGTGTTCTATATCCTGAAGGGTAAAAGTCGGAAGGCGCTTCTGTACAAATTCATCGCTTCTGAATGTAATCAGCTCATCCAAATCTTCCGTATAGAAATATTTCATAATATAGAAAAACAGAGGAGCACAACATATCAGAATGATAGTTGTACAAACAAGAAAATATTGTAAATTTTTATTTAACAGACTTTTCATTCTACCCACTGATAACCGGTACCATAAACATTTTTTATATAATTAGGACAATCTGCTTCCGATAGTTTGGCTTTTAAATTTTTGATATGTGCATATACAAAGTTCTGGCTGTCCAGCATATCCGCTAAATCCCCGGATAAATGCTCCGCAATGGCATTCTTGGACACTACTTTGTTTTTATTGCCTATCAGGAACAATAATAGTTCGTATTCGGATTTGGTTAAGATGATCTCTTTGTTATTCACAGAAACCGTTTTAGCCAGTAAATCCACTTCTATTTCTCCCGATCTGAGTGTATTATTATGTGAAAACCGGCTTCTTCTCATCAAAGCATAAATCCGTATGCTCAGCTCAGACAAAGAAAAAGGCTTGGCAAGGTAATCATCGGCACCTGTTTTCAAACCTGTTATCTTATCATCCAGTGAACCTCTTGCAGAAATAATGATAACCCCGCTGTCCGTATCTCTTTTTTTTATTTCATCCAAAATTTTTAATCCATCCCCTCCGGGGAGATTCAAATCCAGTAAAATACAATCGTAATGATGTAAAAATATCTTTTCCACGGCATCTTCAAAATTATATGCCTGTTCACATAAATAATTTTCAGATGACAGATATACTTTTATATTCTCGGATAATTCTTTTTCATCTTCTATAATCAATATCTTCATGGAATAGTATATTATTTATTCTGTAAGTATAACGAGTGAGCCGGCCACAATCATACATCCGCCCAGCAAAACTTTCCAGCTGAACGGCTCTTTCAGTATAATAAATGACAGGAATATGGTAAAAACAACACTCAGTTTATCCACCGGGGCCACTTTGGATGCTTCCCCGTATTGAAGAGCCTTAAAATAGAATAACCAGGATAAACCGGTTGCCGCCCCGGAAAGAATAAGAAAAAGCCAGTTTGTTTTAGTCAGCCCGGTTATTTCTCCTACCCCTCTGCCTGCAATTACCACTCCCCAGGTGAGCAGGAGAATGATACAAGTCCGTATCGCTGTGGCCAGGTTGGAATCCATATTTTTAATCCCAATCTTGGCAAAAATTGCTGTCAATGCCGCAAATACAGCAGACAAAACCGCATACCACTTCCACATGACTTCAAGTTTTCTTTAATTATTCTATAAAAATACGAAATGAATTTGTATAAATCCTGAACGATATTCAAGTTGAAATTTTCTCTATTCAATTTTTCTACAAAATTGCCTTTTAATTTTGCATTGGATATTGACGAAATATGCCAAAAAATTACTTAAAAATAACAGTAATACAACAAAAATGGCTCTCTTAAATAAAACAAATCCGGGTTTTAAAAAGCAATCCCGATTATTTTTCACCACATTT
>JAVBRH010000281.1:0-4839 GCA_031548225.1 Apibacter sp. | reverse complement strand
TTCCTTTAATCCGACCACAAAAGATTCTTTTTTGTACATGGGGGAACTTACGATCATTTTCAGAGTGTCAATGGTTGACTGATAGGAAAAACAGCCGTTGGTAATGGTGTAATATTCGGGGGAAAAGCCTTCTTTCTGAATAACGATTTCCAGTTTGGATTTAATGATTGAGCCTCTGTCGGCATCATAAAAGCAAAAGTCGTAAGTATTTTTATATTCAAAATATTTACCTCCGGCAAAGATTCCTGCTATAACTATAGCTATAGCTATACCCACATACAGAATTTTTTTTGCACCTGAGTTTTTGGTTTTTTCCTCCTTGGTTTTCAGCTGATTCTCTGCAGGAACGATTTTCGTTGGTTTTTCAGAAACATCCATAATCAGGCTTTTTATGGGAGAAGGAGCATTTTCGGGGACGTTTTCCGGAATTTTTTTAATTTCCTGAGGTGAAGTATTCAGGTTATGCTTTTCTACAAATTCGTTCCAGCCCCTTCTATATCCGCAATATTGGGCCAATAGATTCAGCATATCTATCCGGGGTAATTTCTCAAATGAAGATTTAAAGTAGGTATAAAACCACTTTTCACTCACATTTCCCCGCACTTTTTGCCTTAAGTGTTCCTGAAAATATATGATGTCTAATCCTTTCCACAGAGAAATATCAGGATTTGAAGCAGGAAAGTCTTCCAGAAAAGTTTTTGAAACCTCTGTTTTTAGCTGTTCAAATAGTATCTTCTCCTGCTCGTTCATTTGTAAAATAAATACAAGTTGTTGATAATCATAATAGTTTTTTTGTAAAATAGAAATTTGTTTTTACAAAAATAATACAAGCGTTTTAAAATTGCAACTATAGTATCTGACTTATCTTTGCTCTGTAAACTTATAACAAAAATATTTAAAAAAAATTAAGAAAAATGAAAAAAACAATTTTAAACATCGCCGCTGTTGCAGTTATTGCAGTTTCTTCTTTTGTTGCATGTGATAAAAAACAAGCTAATTCTGATGCAGCTACTGCTGATACTGTTGCTGCTGATACTGCTAACAAAGCTGCTGCTGCAATCGATGAAAAAGTAGATACAGTAAAAGCTGCTGTTGATGCTGCTGCTGCTGCTGCTGGTACTTCTGTTGAAGGTGCTGCTAAAGACGCAAAAGATGCTGTTGAAGGAGCTGCTAAAGATGTAAAAGATGCTGCTACTCAAGGTGCTAAAGACGTAAAAGATGCTGCTGCTGGTGCTGCTAAAGATGTAAAAGATGCTGTAAAAAAATAATTTTTGCAGATTTTTTAAAGAAATAAAAAGGGAGTTTTATGCTCCCTTTTTTATTTGATCAAAAAGAATATCCAGATCCTTAAGAGCATTCTTTTCAATAAACCAACAAGTTTACTGTATATTTTCGATTACAATGGCACTGGCTCCTCCTCCTCCGTTGCAAATGGCCGCCGCACCGTATTTTGCATTGTTTTGTTTTAATACATTAATTAAGGTAACTATGATGCGGGAACCGCTATTTCCCAGAGGATGACCTAAAGAAACTGCACCTCCGTTTACATTTACCTTATTCGTGTCAATATTCAAAATTTTGGCATTCGCCAGTCCTACCACGGAAAAAGCTTCATTAAATTCAAAATAATCAATATCTTCAATGGAAAGATTCGCCTTTTTCAAAGCAATAGGGAGTGCCTTGGAGGGAGCTACCGTAAATCTTTTAGGTTCATAGGAAGCATCTCCGTATCCGATAATTCTCGCCAGAGGTTTCAATCCTAATTCCTTTGCTTTCTCTCCGGACATCAAAATCAATGCAGAGGCTCCGTCATTGAGTGTGGAAGCATTGGCTGCCGTTACGGTTCCTGTTTTCTGAAATGCCGGAGGCAGTTCTTTCAGCTTATCAAAATTTATATTTTTATATTCCTCATCTTCCGAAATTACTATCGGGTCTTTTTTTCTTTGAGGCACGCTTACCGGAACGACTTCTTCCTTAAATTTCCCTGCTTCCCAAGCGTTTTTTGATTTTGTATAAGAGCTGATTGCAAACTGATCCTGGTCTTCCCGGGAAAAATGATATTCTTCTGCACAAAGATCTGCAAAAATTCCCATGTGTTGCTGATCATAGACATCAATTAATCCATCCCTCAACAATCCGTCCACCAGTTTTTGATCCCCGAATTTGTTCCCCGTTCTTCCGGTAGTGATATAATAAGGAATCTGTGACATGGATTCCATTCCTCCTGCCACCACCACTTCATTATCTTCCGACTGAATGGACTGGGCGCCTATAATCACTGCTTTCATTCCTGAAGCACATACTTTATTTACCGTGGTACAAGGAACCGTATCCGGAATCCCTGCCCCCAGAGAAGCCTGCTTTGCCGGAGCCTGCCCTACATTGGCCTGAATAACATTCCCCATAAATACTTCCTGCACCTGGGATTTATCTAAACTGATTTTATCTAATGCTCCTTTGATCGCAACAGAGCCCAGCTGAGTCGCCGGAACTGTGGACAGACTTCCTAAAAAACTTCCTATCGGAGTCCGAACTGCGGAAACAATAACAACTTCTCTTTTCATTTTTATATCAACGTTTTTTATTATTAATTTATCTTAAAATATTAGGGTAAATATAGTACTTTTAAAATTATCTTTTTTATTTCTTTATGTTATTTCCTCTGTATAAATATAGTGTTGGTTTCACAATAAAGAATTAATAGTCTGAAGGTCTTCCTGAAATTCCGCTTACCGATGTTTCTAAATTTTCGAAACTTATGAAACTTTCTAAACTTTCGAAAATTTTCGGAAGTTTAGAAAATATTATTTATATTTGTCCTATGAAACTGGAAGAAGCAAAACAAAAGTACATTCAGACCTGGGGGAGCCTGGCTACCCAGTGGGGAACCAACCGGACTATGGCGCAAATCCATGCCCTGTTGTTGATAAGTCCTAAAGCCTTATCCACAGAGGAAATTATGGAAGAGTTACAGACTTCCCGGGGAAATACCAATCTTAATATACGGGCGTTATTAGACTGGAATTTGATAGAAAAGGAGTTCACACCCGGAGAAAGAAAGGAATATTTCAAGGCGGAAAAGGATGCTCTGGAAATGTTTAAACGCATTGTGAAAGAACGGAAAAAACGGGAACTGGAATCCATTATTTCAACCCTGGACGAATTAAAAAATATTAATGACAATTCAGAAGGGGGAAAGGAATTTAAAAAAGTGGTGGGAGACATTCACTGGGTAACCAACAAATCCAGCAGGATAATAGATATGATTCTAAAACTGGACAATACCTGGTTATTTGAACGGATAATGAGATTGTTAAACCGGTAAAAATCAGATATTATATTATAATTATTTTCTTATAACCACAAAAATTATAACAATGAGTTTTTTAAAAGCCGAATGGCGGAAATTAATCATGGTCAACTACGTTATTCCGCCACAAATTTTGCAAAAATATGTTCCTAAGGGAACAGATCTGGATCTTTGGAATGACAACTGCTATCTGAGTCTTGTGGGATTTATGTTTCAGAACACTCAGGTTTTAGGAGTAAAAATTCCCTTTCATGTAAACTTTGAAGAAGTAAACTTGCGTTTTTACGTAAAACGTCGGGAAGAAGAGGAAATCAAACGTGGAGTGGTCTTTATCAAAGAAATTGTGCCTAAACCGGCAATAACTTTAGTGGCAAACAGTCTGTACAAAGAAAATTATGAAACTCAGAAAATGGATCATAACTGGGATTTTAATGAAGAGTTAAGAGCTTCTTACCGCTGGACGGCACAAAATCACTGGCAGAATATCCGTATTGTAGCAGAAAATGTTTCTTCAGAACTGGAAGAAGGAAGTGAAGCGGAATTTATTGCCGAACATTACTGGGGATACGCTAAAGTTTCTGATTCTAAAACAATGGAGTATGAGGTAACTCATCCGAAATGGAAAAAATATCCGGTAAAGGAGTTTATTATTGATGTAGATTTTGAGAAGGTATATGGAAAAGAATTTTCTATCCTCAACACTCTGAAACCCAAATCTGTTTTCTTTGTAGAAGGCTCTGAAATAACAGTAGAAAAAAACCGGCTGATTGCCTGATTTTTAATGTGCCAATGACTACTGGCTACTAGCTTTTAGCCATTGGCTATTAGCAAAGATTCTTTACTCTGCCTAGTTATGTTCAGAATGATAAATCCCCCGGCGCAGCCCTCCTTTGGAGGGTTAGGGAGGATTTATCAGTACATTAGCTACTGCTCATCCATATTGATTACGAGTCGGTTGGTTTTAGGGTAGGATACGCAGGGAAGTATTTTTCCGTTTTTAATATCATCATCAGTAAGCACCAGATTTTCTCCTAAAAATACCTCACCTGTTGTTTTAGTACACTGACAGGTCCCGCATACTCCTCCTTTGCAGGAATAAGGTGCATCTACTCCGCTGTCCAGTAGAGCTTCCAGCAACGAATTCCCGTCATTAGCCCAGGTCATTGTATGGATTTCTCCTTGAAAAGTAAAAGTTACCTCTACTTTTTTTACTGTCGAACGTTGAATTTCATCATCATGGAAAACCTTATCAATCGGCTGATACAGTTCATAATGAATATTTTCTTTTGGTATTCCGTGATGATACACAGCATTCGCCAAAATAACGATCATATCTTTAGGGCCACAGATTAAAACTTCATCCACTTCGTCCCAGTCCATAATCTGATTAATGATTAACTCTACCTTATGTTCGTCTATGAACCCTTCAAAAAGCTTATCTTCCATTTCCTGCTCGGAATAAAAATAATGAAGAAAGAAATTTTCAGTATATTGAGCTTGAAGCTGGTCTAATTCGGATTTGAACATTA
>JAVBRH010000190.1:0-2927 GCA_031548225.1 Apibacter sp. | reverse complement strand
ACCTATCAATAGCTCTTTTTCCTTTTCATCGGTCTGTTCTAAATTTACTTGTTGAGATACCATATTTGTAGTTGTTAGAATTAATAAAATAAAAATTATAATTTGCTTCATTTTTACATTATTTGAAAGTAATATTTTTTTATTGTAAATAATTTACAATTGCAAAGTAAAAAAATTATTTTTACATTTACAACATTAATTGTAAATAAATTACAATATGGCTAAGGAAAGAAGATTATCCTTTGATCGTGATTTTCTTGACAAACTGGTGGTAGGCATAGGAGAAGTATCACAGATAACCGGTATTCCCACCCGGCAGATCCGCTATTGGGAAGATAAAGGAATTATTGTCAGCCTGACTGAAGAAGAGGGTAAAAACCGGAGATACAACTACGAAAATATTAAGCGGATGCTTTTAATCAAAGAGCTTATGGATGAGGGCTATACATTGGATGCCGCAGCCCGGAAAGTGAAAAACCGCATGGACATGATAGAACAAACTCTTAAAAAGTTTAAAAAATAACTATGAAATATACCGAATACCAGTTTACCGTTACTCCGTTAGATCCATGGAAAGACATTCTGATCGCCTATCTGGCTGAACTTCCTTTTGAAAGTTTTATTGATACGGATACGGGTTTTCTTACTTATATAAAAACAGCAGAGGACAAGGAGGATCTACTTCAAAACCTGCCTGTTTTACATTCGGAGGAAGTGCAAATTTCCTACGAAAAGCAACAGGCTCCCGATATTAACTGGAATGAGGAATGGGAAAAAAACTTCTCTCCTGTAAATGTGGAAAATCAGATTTATCTTCATGCCGATTTTCATCCTGAAAGAAAAGATATCCCCTATCAGATCATCATAGAGCCTAAAATGTCCTTTGGAACCGGCCATCATGAAACAACCTATAATATGCTCCATGCCATGCTCTCCATGGATTTTGAGGGAAAAGACGTACTGGATATGGGAAGTGGCACGGGAATATTGGGAATTTTCGCCAAAATGAGAGGAGCCAATTATGTGGAAGCCATTGATATTGACGACTGGTCTTATGATAATGCAATGGAAAACGCCCGGAAAAATAAAGTGTCCATTCAGGTGAAGCTTGGAGATGCCAGCCTGTTAGGACATCATTCCTTCGATTTTATTCTGGCAAACATCAATAAAAACATCCTGTTGAAGGATATGAATATTTATGTCCGGAACTTAAACCTGAAAGGACAGTTACTTCTGAGTGGGATATACGAACATGATTTTGATGACATTATTGCAGAAGCAGAGAAGTATGGCTTAAAATTTGTTAAGAAGTGGGTAAGGAATAAATGGATCTCAATTTTACTATATTATGATTTACAATAATCAGCCTAAGTGGAAAGAACAGGAAATTTATGACACCCTGGTAGAGGAAGAAACTCCTCACGTCATTGTCCTGCACAATGATGATGTGAACACTTTTGACTTTGTGATCGATTGTCTTGTAGAAATCTGCGAGCATACGCTGGAACAAGCCCAGCAATGTACTTTTCTGGTGCATTACAGAGGCAAATGTGAAGTGAAAACGGGAAGTAAGGAAGATTTACTCCCCATAAACAATGCCTTATTAAAAAAAGGATTGTCTTCTGAAATAGTATAATATAAACAAGAGCATCTTCTAAATTTTTATATCACTCTAATTTAATGTGAGTCCAACACAACTATTAAGTATAATCACTTGATTATTAGATGTTTTTTCCTGATAAAAAAGAGAGGAAAATCTAAAATCGTAATTCATACTTCTAAATTCTAACTTAAATAAGATTCTCCACTCTGTTCAGAAGGACATATCTCCGGCCCCGAAGGGAAGTAGTCCTCCTTCGGAGGGTTGGGTGGATTATTTACTCAGAGATCGGGATTTTATTTTCCGGTTTTTCTATAGTATCGGATATTTATGTTAAATTTTAGCTAAATTTAGAGATAAATGCAAAAAGTAAAGACTTTTGTTATGCATGCATAACAATTTTTCCCTATATTAGTCGCTCGAAAAAAAACGTAAAATGAAAATATTAGTAGCAATTAGTAGTGTACCTGATACTACATCCAAAATCAATTTTACTCAAGACAATAAACAATTTGACAAAAACGGAATACAATACGTCATCAACCCTCAGGATGAATTTTGCCTGAGCAAAGCAGTCTATCTGCAAGAGCAGCAGGGGGCTGAGATAACTATTGTTACTGTAGGGGATGTCTCCGTTGAGCCTGTAATGAGAAAGGCTTTAGCTATCGGAGCGAAAGATGCCATACGGATAAACGCCGAACCTTTAGATAGTGAAATAGTGGCTAAGGAAATTGCAGCCGTTGCCAAAGACGGGGGATATGACCTGATCTTACTGGGAAAAGAATCTCTGGATTATAACGGCGGACTGGTTCCCGGACTGACAGCAGCAGAACTGGATCTTCCTTTTGTAAACGGTGTAATCGGATTGGAAGTAAACGGAAGTTCCGCAAAGGTTACCCGCGAGCTGGACAACGGTAAAGAAGTGGTTTCTCTTGATTTACCGGTAGTTCTTGCCGGACAAAAGGGGTTAGTTCAGGAAAATGAACTGAAAATTCCTAATATGAGAGGAATTATGACTGCAAAAACAAAACCGTTAACTATCGTGGAGCCTAAATTCTCCGGAACTAAAGTTACCACTGTAGAATATGAAAAGCCTAAATCCCGATCCAATGTGGTTTTAGTTGATAAAGATAATCTGGACGAATTGGTTAGACTACTTCATGAAGATGCAAAAGTGATTTAATTTCCCATTTTAATTTAAAATTTCAACCAAAAAAAGAAAAAGATGATTTACGCATATACCGAAAATTCAAACGGAAAATATAAAAAATCAGCATTTGAAGCAGTTTCTTATGCAAAAACATTGGCCGATTCTTTAGGAGATACT
>JAVBRH010000263.1:0-3864 GCA_031548225.1 Apibacter sp. | reverse complement strand
GGAAATTCCATCTGAAAAAACACCTGTGTCTATGGGCTTAACCTTTAACTTTTGACTACACGACCGGGACATCACATACTCTTGTTTCTGCTCGTCAAAATAATAAATATGGTGAGGATCGTAAAAGAGCATCTGGGCAGTTCCGGGGCTTTTTTTCTCCAACAGTTTTAAATTAACTAAATCCGGTTTTGTCGTCCCAAAAAACCGGTTATTCACTTCTTCCGGAAAAGGAATCCCATTCACAAAATATTTCTTCCCATCCGTGGCATAAGATAATTGATAATCTACCTTTTCCGCTGTGAATTTAGAGGCCTCTACCCCTTCCATACGATGATTTCTGTAATAAACCGTTTTATTGTCCCTTATATATTCCCAGGTGTTTTCAAAAATAAACAACGAATCTCGGTCCAGTCCGGGTAAAACAAACTGCTTGTAATATACCCGGTTTTTATCTTTCCCATAAGAAAAAATCAAAGTGTTGAGGTAAGGATTATTTACCGGTTCAAAAGTCTTCGGATCCGCTCCGGGTATTTTAAATGTCCTGTAAAACACATTTCGGCTGTCCTTTATGTAATTTTTACCTAAATACATCGCCTGCTCCCTGTCGATTCCTTCTATTTTCTGATTCTGAGTAAAAACGGAATGAACATCTGCTCCCATCTGCCCCCCATATTCATTCCCAAAAATAAAAGGCTGAAAAGAACCGGCATCTGCTCCGTTTAACCGGAAATACCCGTCTCCTGCCCGTAAGAAATAGACTTCGTTGTTATAACTATAAAAATCACTTCGACCGTATCGTTCCCCTCTATTAGATACCTGATTATCCGGGTCATCATCCGAGTTCATCCGGATTGCAAGATAGATCCCTCCTGCCAGCAAACCGAAAAAAAGAACAACCACAGAAATTAATTTCAGAATAGAGGATAATTTATCTGGTTGCGGCACAGACGGATCTGTAAAAATCAACATTCTGAGTTTATTAGAGGAAGATTCTGTTTTTTTTAAATGGCTTTTCTTTTCCAGGCATTTCGAAAACTCTTTTATAAATGGTTCATATTCCGTAAAGTCTATTCCCTTAAAAATCGTACCTACATTTATATAATAGGTTTTTCCGGATTTGGTTTTAATTGTAACCCGATCTAAGATATCTCTATAAATGATCATGACTTTTTTAAAATCCTGAAATGGAATTTCTTTTTGTTTTTCTCCGTATTGAATAAGCAGGGATAGGTCTTTCAATTCTAAGCCGACCTGATCTCCATACAGTTTATTAATGACAAACTGTGTCACGAATAGACTTAAAAACACTCCGGCAACCAGGAAAACACCTATTATTGGACGAGAACTAAGCAGATTGGAAATCTGAAACAACAAATCATATCCTTTCCAGTAAAAACAGAAAAACAAGAATGAAAACAGAAATAAAAAAATAACTGAATAAGTCCCTATTACTTTTCTTGTAATAAGGTTTCCTTTAAATACGGGATTCATAACCGAATTTGCTTATATATTGAGCTGCAAATTAGGTTTTCCCCCTGTAAAAATCAAATTTTCTATGTGTTTTGTGATAGTAAAAATAAAGGAATTTTAAGGACCGTCAGTTATGTTAGTGTATCATCTACAACAATCCGTTGTTAAAGGCAAATATAATGGCTGAAGTAGTATTTCTCACATTAAACTTAGTGAAAATATTACTTTTATGAAATTTTACGGTACTGATATTAACAAAAAGGATTTCTGCTATTTTTTCATTGGAATATCCCTGGGCCGCCAGTTGCAAAACTTCCTTTTCTCTGTTTGTAATTTTTATTTTAGAAGCAATACCCCATTTTTTATTTTGAAATGAATAAACATAATTCTGCAAAACATCATCCACTTTGATCATCACATTTCCGGGATTGTCGTTAGTAGAAAGTTCCACAGTACATAGAGCAAACCTGACCCCTCCTTCTTCCGTCAGGAACATGGGAGTGGTTTTCTGATTAACCATGGTAATCCTCCCTCCCGGCTGCTTTAAACGGTAATCATAGGATATCATGGATTTCCCCCTGTCTTCAACAGTCAGCTGACTAAAAAGTTCATATCCTATTTTATCAATTTCATAAAGCATTTTTAAATCCTCTTCAACCATTACCCTTTTATAGAAAGAATACCCCATATCTATGACCTCTTTACTTTTATACCCGCATAAAAATAAGGGATTGGAAGACACATATACAAACTTGCGACTATAATAATCAACCACATAGATACTATGCCTTATTACTCTTGAAAAAGAATCTAATAGACTAAAATAAGGCTTAACTGATTCTATGCTGTTATCCTCCGTTTTTAATTCTCTAAAAAACTGGTTTATTTCATGCATATCCATAAGTACCCAACAAATTGTTTTTTTAAAAAACCACGCTAAATTAATCCAAATACCAACCTGAAATTCCTGTCCAAAAGTTTAGTTTTAGACCTGAATATCAAAATCCATACTTTAGTACAGGTAGTTAAAAACATTGTTCTTGCTACCTTTACTCAAGTTCACTAACCATAAAGAGATAAAGATTAATTGTTTGTTGTTCACTCATGAAGCTTGATGATCAAGATTCAGCATTCAATGAAGATTATAACAAATATACTAATAATTATTGAATAAATGAAAAAGAAAAAAGCTTTTTTCTATATTTAGCTTACTATTTGTATCTTTTGTTACTTTTAAAATAAATACATCCCTAAATTCAACTTATATGTAAAACAGGGATTCATTATTCCTGCAAATTTTTCTGAAATCAATACGACGAATTTAACTTTCTGATTTTTCTGATAAATCAAGCAAAATTATTTCTGCTTAAATTAAAAAACCTGTCCAAAAATATAGTTTTTACCTTCAGACTAAAATCTAAACTTTAGTACAGCATTTAGAAAACTCCTTTTTAATAATTTTACTTATCGTAAAATATTAATATATATTAATAATTTTCTCTTAAACAACAAAGCAAGAATACTTTTTACTTCAAAATTGTTAAAAGTATGCTGTCTCAAATATTCAATTTGATTCTATTTCAAAAAATCATTGAATCCTGAATTACTATAAAAATCTTATTGTCTTAATAATAAAACTTAATATCTCTATCAAAAACAATAACTTATGAAAAGTTTGAAATTAGTATTTTTAGTCGTGGTTTTTTTATTATGCCAGAGTGCAATGCAAAGCCAGGTTACCATAGGAGCTTTAGAAGAGCCGGACGGAAGCGCCTTGTTAGATCTTAAAAATCAGGCAGATAAGTCAAGTACCAAAGGACTTCTTCTGCCCCGGATCGCCATAAAAGACACTCTTGCTTTTGGATTACTCGGTGAATCTAAAACAGCCGGAATGCTGGTGTACAATACAGAGCCCCAAAGTACTTCTGCCAGTAATAAAGGAGAAGGCATTTACTACTGGAACGGAAGTGTCTGGAAATGGATAAACAATGGAGCTGTAGCAGCCAACCCTAACAACTGGTCCGTTACCGGAAACACAGGTACCACTCCGGGAACGAATTTTTTGGGAACTATAGATGACAAAGGTTTACAAATAAAAACCAACAACCAACCGAGAGTTATGATCCTTGGCGGAACCGCTGTTACCGGAGGAAATACCGGAATAGCCACTACCTCTCCTGCTAGTAAACTTCATGTAAAGGGAGATTTGAGTCTGGTAAAAGACCTGAAAGTTGGAGGAACCGACACTACAAGCGGAAGTTCCGGGAACTCAGGACAAGTATTGAAATCCAATGGGACAGGAAATTCTCCGGTATGGGCAGACATGAGCCAGGTATCCGGAACCAGTACTGTACTCCCCATTTACGAAAGTAGTGGATCAACAGCTTTAGGTAT
>JAVBRH010000321.1:0-5195 GCA_031548225.1 Apibacter sp. | reverse complement strand
AATATCTTACCCAAACATATATTGTCAATAACTGACAATTAATAATCATTGAAAAGATTAAAATGAAAATATTGATTCCATATTTCTATTTATAGGTTTCATTTAAAGTAGTAATTACACTTGATTATCGATAATTTCTTGTTTTTATAAGATATTTAGAAAAAATATTGTCAGAGTTACCCGTCCACTATCATAACTTTGTAACAAGAAAAAACAATTAAATAATTAATTTGAGTAGATCATAATTTTTACTGTAATAATTAAACTTCAATCAGTAAAATAAAACAAAATAGACATCTAAAAATAATTTATAAGATAAGGGTTAAATAAACACCATAATTTAATGAGAACATTTAATTGATTTCATAATTCAGATATCATGGCTAAGTTAGGCTTGATGGAGATTAGTAAATCAGAGTAAAAATTCAGGTTCAAACAATTTAAATTCATATAGTTAAAAAAACAAACAATTTAAAGATTAAATATTTTATTAACAATTTTGGCAATTTAATACAAGAATGATGAAGATTACAATTAACAAAAGGTTATTGGTATTAGTTATGCTTATAACTTTTAAGATTGGTATATCCCAAGTAGGGATAAATACAGATGCGCCTAAAGCAACTCTGGATGTTGTAGGAGATGATAACGCTCCGTTAGGAGTAATAGTGCCACGTATTTCAGGAGATGACTTACAAGCCAAGAACAGTTTATATGGAGCAGACCAAAATGGGATGATAATTTATGTTACCTTTCCAGTTGGTTCTCCAGGAGCAAGTGGTGATAAAACCATAGATGTAACCAAAGCAGGGTACTATTATTTTGACGCATATTCAGGAAGTGGAGGACTTTGGTATCCTATGGGAGCAGGATCAGAACCATGGCAAGATTTTGCTACAGGCAAAGGAGCCTCTCTAAACTCACAAAATATTTACCAGATGGGACAAGTAGCAGTAGGAGCTTCTTCACTGACCTCTACAGCCCAATTTGAAGTTAGCTCTGCAGATAAAGGAGTATTGATTTCCAGAATGTCCAAAGATGCAAGAGATGCCATAGCCAATCCGGCAGATGGATTAATAATTTACAATACAACCTCTTCATGTTTGAATTATTATAGTGCTCCAACTCATAAGTGGCTGGGTCTTTGCGGAAGCTACGAACCGGCTAAATTTACTATGTCATGTACAGGTATCACAGTTTCTGGAACTTATACACAAGGAGCCTCATTAACATCAGCTGAAAACATTAAAGTAAAAATACATGTAACTGAACCGGGAAGTTATGATATTTTTGCATCATCAGGAAATGGTTATTCCTTTTACAAAAGTGGAAATTATATAGAAATAGGAGATTATGAAATAACACTGGAAGGACAAGGTTCCCCTACTAACGTAAAAACACCAGATGTAGTCGAATTCACTATTAATGGAACAAAAAATACCTGTATTGCAAATAATACTATTCTTCCTGCTTCCGTTACTTATTCAGCTAATTGCGGCGGAATAACTGCTCCGGCAGGAACCTATATGGATTTTGTTCCATTAGACGGGCCTGGAGGAACACAATACATAGATATTCCTATTACCGTAACAGCAGGAGGAAATGCAAGCATTACCACAGATACCAAAAACGGATTCTATTTTGCTTCAGGTACAGTACCAGTAACACCAGCTACTACTTCAATTCGTTTATATGCTAACGGAACACCAACTGCTACAGGCCCTGTTACCTTTACATTCAGTACTCAGGGAGCTTCTCCAACTACCTGTACATTCAATGTCACCGTAACCTCATCTACAGGTTTTTCCTGGAGGAATCCGGCAAACAGCTGTTTGCAAATTTTAC
The DNA here is from genome assembly GCA_031548225.1 of Apibacter sp. Taxonomy (GTDB): domain Bacteria; phylum Bacteroidota; class Bacteroidia; order Flavobacteriales; family Weeksellaceae; genus Apibacter. The sequence continues at coordinate 3,350 of JAVBRH010000321.1, read as the reverse complement.
AAACAACTCCTACAGCTTCCGATGGACTGTACTTTATTAAAAACGGAAGTACAGCAGTTAAAACCTTCTGTGATATGACCAATGGAGGTTGGACCTTAGTATGGTCACGTTCCGAAAAAAGAGATGCTGATAATCGAACTTATACATATGGTCTATCTGTCTCCAATCAGCCGCTTAACAGGAATTTACCATTAGGAATAAACGCAGCACAGGCTACTTCCGATGCCACCGCAGCAAGTTCTACAGTAACATGGAGAGAATATCGATTACCTCTTGCTGTAATGCAGAATATAAACACTACTTCAAATACAGGAGACTTTAAAGTACGGATTGTACAGGATGCAACTAATGTATTTAAGGGTTCAGACTCCTGGGCGAATAATAATTATCAGATAATCCATACCAAAGGACATGGTTCAACCAAGAATTTCTTATCAACGGGAGCTACTTCATATTTTGGATTTGATTTTGAAGGTAAGTTATTCGGAGCAACCTTTAATGCCACAAGAACTACAACTACATCAGGAGATTCCAATATAAGAGTAGAGATTAACGGAGCAGTAGCGGCTTCAAGTTCTGCTTACGGATGGTGGATGGGATATACCGATCCTACCAATGATGTATTGGATTTTGATACAACATTGTCAGGGCCAACTATCACTTACACAACACCAAATGGTAATGTTACAATTCAGGCCAATCAGATCAATGACTTGTGGGAAAGCTATAGTGTAGGACTAGAGTTAAATCACCATTGGGGTAAATGTGGAGTCACAAATACTTCTGGTGCTGCTACCGGAGATGATTACGTGGGATTAGCAACTTGTTATTATTATTCAATGCAACCTCACAGCTTCAATGGTGGAGAAGGTAGAATTTTACAATGGTTTATTAAGTAATTCAATATAATTAAGATAAGTTATTTTTAACAAAAAGCCCAGATTCTGGGCTTTTTGTCTTTTATAATAGTTGCTATCAGATAATTTTTGGAGTTGTTACCTTTACCTGAACAAATTAAAACACCAACAATGAATTAATTTATCTAGGTGTGAATTATATAAACAATTAGAAAAAACAGATTTCGGAAAATATTCTGTTTACAAAGATAAACTTACTAAAAGTGATTTTATTTTTGTTTTATTTTAGATGATACTAAAAGAAAAAATTATACAAATACACAAAAACTATGAAAATAACTACTTAGATTTTTCACTTTTTACAAAATGTGAGACTAAAGTCTTACATCTTCTAATTTTACTCATTGGGACATTAAAAAATCAGTTGAATTCCTGCATTTTTACAGGTTGTCCTCATTTCCTCAGGCCAGATACTGGATTGTATTTCTCCAATATGCGCCTTTTGCAGCATGAACATACACAAACGCGATTGTCCCAGTCCACCACCAATGGATAAAGGCAGTTCATCATTTAACAGGCGTGTGTGGAAATATAATTCCTTTCGGGCTGTTTGTCCGGTCATTTCCAGTTGCCGGAGCATAGATTCTTTATCTACCCGTATTCCCATGGAAGAAATTTCAAAGGCTTGTTTTAATACCTCATTCCATAGGATAATATCCCCGTTCAATCCTTTATGTCCCAGATCCGAAAGAGTAGTCCAGTCGTCATAATCCGGAGATCTTAGGTCATGGGGCTGTCCGTCGCTTAATTTATCTCCGATACCTATAATAAATACCGCTCCGTATTTTTCTGCTATTTTATTTTCTCTTTCTTTAGGGGATAAGCCCGGATATAATTGAAGGAGTTCTTCTGAGTGGATGAAATGTATATTTTTAGGTAATCTCGGTTTTAAAGCCGGATACATTTCATAAGCCATATATTCCGTACGCCGGATTGCATTATAAATATTAGTTACTATTTCCTGTAAAAAAGAAATAGTACGGTCTTTTTCCGAAATCACCCGTTCCCAGTCCCACTGATCCACATAAATGGAATGAGTATTGTCCATTTCTTCATCTGCCCGGATGGCATTCATATCCGTATAAATACCGAAACCTTCTTCTATCTGCAAGTCCGCCAGAGTAAGCCTTTTCCATTTAGCCAGCGAATGAACGATTTCCGCAGGTTTTTCACCCAGGTCTTTTATCGGAAAGGTAACAGCACGGTCTCCGTTGGTAAGGTCATCATTAATTCCCGTTCCCTTCAATACAAAAAGAGGAGCAGTTACCCTTCTTAATTGTAACTCGGAGGATAAGTTGAGTTGAAAAAAATCTTTGATTTGCTTAATTCCTAATTCGGTTTGTCTTAGGTTTAGGTGAGATTTATATCCCTCGGGAATGATTAATTTACTCATAATTTATGCATAATAAGAGGCAGCAAATTTAAACAAAATAGTTTTTGAAATGGATATAAAGTATAAGATTATGTGTAAAATATTGAACTCAGGTTAATTTAAAGAAAAATCTGTATCCATTTTTCTTAGGTTTATGGTTTTTTCAGGCAATTCTTCTTTTATAGCCAATGGCAGAAAATAATTTTCCGCTTTTTCCAATATTTCTTCAGGAGTTGGTACCCGGATGAAAAGGCCTTTTTCTCCTTTAATTTTATGAGTGCCTACAGGCAGATCCTCACAATAAAATCCCGGAACCTTTACTGTCCAGCCATGTTTTGCATAAGCCCATTTATTGAGATCCCCGTCCTGAAATAAGAGATAATTTCTATTATCAAGTGCCTGAAAAAGATATCGCCCTTCCCTGCTGTATAACATAGTCTGCGATTTTACCTTTATTACTTCTACTTTCTTGTCATCAAATTTTGCGTTAAATAGATCCATTTTATATTTATTTTTATTCGCTTTTCATTCCCCATAAAATCAATCTGCCTATTCTCTGGTGATTTCCATTTCCAAAACTTAGCATTTCTTAAGAATCACTTTCTTTTTCATCTAAAAAGAATTTTCCTCCTTTTTTTTTAGCATCGGAATTTCCTGTCTTTATATTGTTCTTGAAGGCATACTCTTCCCAAAGTTCCTGTTCTTTTTTCTCCCATTCTTCCTGGGTGTATTTTTTTCCTTTATAGATCTTATTATAATCAGCTTCCTTGCTTATAATTGTTTTATTAGTACTGATATTTTCAAACTCTGAATTATTAAAAGAATTCACAATAAGCTCCAGACACCTTTTATTGGCCTCCCAATTATAATTTTCTAAATTTGGATGAGAACCTATAGCTTCAAAATAATACCAGGCTTTAGTAGTTTTCAATATGTAGATCATTATATTAGCATGGAAATTTTCTTCTTCATATTCCACTTCTCCTTCAGAATAATATAATTCTAATATTTTGGGATTTTTTGCAATTGTTCTCTTCAAATCATCTAAATCTGTTTTTATT
>JAVBRH010000325.1:0-2755 GCA_031548225.1 Apibacter sp. | reverse complement strand
TACGGATAATATTCTCCACTCCGCACCGCGAATATAATTCATACGAATAGATTCCGATGCTGGGCATGCCCATCCCCGACCCCATTACGGAAATTTTTTTTCCTTTATAGGTTCCGGTATATCCCAGCATATTCCGCACGGAATTAAATTGTACTGCATTCTCAAGATAATTTTCCGCCAGATATTTTGCCCGAAGCGGATCTCCCGGCATTAACACGGTCTTTGCAATTTCACTCGAGCCTGTCTGAATATGGGGGGTCGATATCATATATAATTATTTAATTTTAGATGTCAGATTGTTAGATATTAGACTGTTAGATATTAGAAATTAAAGATAAGAGATAAGTTTTAAGAGAGTAAAATTATAATCTAATAGCCTAAATCTAAAGTCTAATAGTCTTATCTACGTTCTCTTACTCACTCTTATACTTATCTAACAACTCACTTATTTTTTCCATTTCTTTTTCAGGAAGAAGATACCATTTCTCCAATTTTACATTTCCGCTTTTCTTCCATATCATTAACATATCTTGTGAATCTTTTCCTTTATAACCTATGTATATAGTATAATCCTGCTCCATCATTTTTACCATAACTCCACTATCATTCCTCCAGGTATCATATGCTGCCGAAACCAGTAATTCCGCCAGTTTTTTCCTGTCTTCGGGTTTAATTAGCTGTTTTTCCTTAACTTCTTTAAATTCGATTTCCATAAACGTAATGGAGTCTATATCCAGCAAAATATTTCGAGACAAATCTACTTTTCCGGTATCTACTGTTAATTTTGTTTCTTCCGGAGGAACAGGCCGGGAATTACAGGAAAACACAACTCCTGCTAATAAACTTAATAATAATGTACTTACTATATAAGTTCCGTATTTTACTTTTTTATTCATCTTTTTTTATTTTTCTGCCTTCGGCTAAGTTACAAATTTCTATTCTTCAACTTTGTTGAAAAAAATAGTATTCTTTTTAAACCTTTTCACTGTTATCTTGTCTATTGGGAAAAGAGAGGATAATATTTTGTCTCTGAAATCATAAAGGGGATGTTCATTTTTTCAAGTTTTTATTATTAATGCCTTTTTGAATACTGCAATTTCCTTATAGTTTTCAGAGACAAGATGCTATCCCAGTTGTACAGAGACGGATTGTAATTTCGTTTATGAAATTTAGCATCTGCAACCAGTTGCTCCTCAACAGTACAATACCGAATCCTTATTTCTCCTTTGTTTTTTATCGAATCATATATAATTCTAAACCCTTTATTTTTTATTGTGTCCACAAGAGAAGAAACAGAAACATCAGTTTTATGCCCTTGTTCCTTAAACAAATAATTAAAATCTTTTTCTGTAAATTTTTTATGTAAAAATTCGGATAAATCGTTTATTTTCACTTGTTCCAATCTTTTAGGAGATAAAAACAAACGGGGATATTGAGTAGAATCTCTTATAAATACAAAGGAACCGTCTTTATAATAAATCCGGGTTGCTTCCTTATTAGTCCCCGGTATTAACCTTACATTATCCTGGTAAAAGTAGATCACAGAATCATTGTACACTACAAAATTATACTTTCCGTAAAGGCCTTCATGCTTCTCTCCTGCTCTCCGAAAGTCTTTATTTTGTAACCGGTTCTGAATACTATCTTCTTTGAATTTTTTATTTTCATAATCCTGGTATTTACTGATTACAAAATACCCGTTTTTTTCAAAACCTACCTCTGAATCCTTCCGGTTATTATGACAAGCAGTAAATAAAAGACCGATTACTAATAAAAAAATCTTATTTTTCATACTCTGCCGCTGTTTCATCAATGGCTTCCAGAATGATATCGCAGCCTTTCCGGATTTCCTCCGGAGTAATGGTTAGAGGCGGAGAAATCCGCATATATTCGTTCCGGTATAACTGCCAGAAAACAACCAGTCCCTGTTCCATACATCTTTTTGCCACTGCCAGAGTAAACTCGGGAGACTTCAGTTGTACGGCCAGCATCAATCCCCTCCCATTAATGGAAATAATTTCAGGATGCTGTAATTTTTCCCGGAATATTTTTTCTTTTTCATGAACCTGTTCCATCAGGTCTGTTGTCAAAAGTTCTTCCAATACGACACAGGCTGCAGCAGCCGGAATCGGGTTTCCTCCAAAAGTGGTAACATGCCCCAATTTCGGATGATCTGCCAGACAGTCCATCATTTCCTTTGATGCCATAAAAGCCCCGATCGGAACTCCGCCTGCCATTCCCTTTCCCATTACCAGGATATCGGGAACGATTCCATACCACTGAAAAGCAAACAATTTTCCCGTTCTTCCGAATCCGGGCTGTATTTCATCCAGTATCAGTAAAGCACCTACCTCTTCACATCGTTTTTTCAGTTTAATAAAATAGTCTTCCTTCGGAGTTATAAATCCGGCCGCTCCCTGAATGGTTTCTACAATCACACAAGCGGTTTTTTCGGTAATTTGGGGAAAATCTTCTTCCTCATTAAACCGGATAAATTTAATCTGAGGTAATAAAGGCTCAAAAGGTTTTTTATTAGTTTCCCTTCCGGCCAGGCTCAGCGAGCCTTGGGAATTTCCATGATAAGCATCAACAAAAGAGATTATTTCCTGTCTTCCGGTATATCTTTTAGCTAATTTCATGGAGGCTTCAATGGCTTCCGTTCCTGAATTTACCAGATAAGTTGTGTGTAACGGATCGGGAACATTTTCCGCCAGCATTCTGCAAACCTGCACCGGTTTTTCCATCGCATATTCTC
>JAVBRH010000132.1:0-7889 GCA_031548225.1 Apibacter sp. | reverse complement strand
TCTAATAATCCGCTAACCCCGGAAGTGTTTTTCGTATTTCTTCTCATCTGGCTTAGCGACAGTTTTGCCTATCTTATAGGAAGTAAATTCGGAAAAAGAAAATTAGCCCCGAAAATATCACCCAATAAATCCGTGGAAGGGATGATAGCCGGCGTGGTGTGTACGATTGTTGTCGGATGTGTGGTGGAAAGCCTTCGTCCCGAATTAAGAGGAAATTGGATTGTAATAAGCATAATAATAGCTATATTTGCCCCCTTGGGAGATCTTGCAGAATCCAAACTGAAAAGAATGTTTAACGTAAAAGATTCAGGAAACTTAATGCCCGGACATGGCGGAGTTTTGGACAGGTTAGACAGCTTTATATTTTGTATTCCCGCAATTTTTCTTTATTACTTTATAATTACCATAATATGAGATTTCATAGAGAAGGCAGAACGATCATACCTGTAAGTATTGTTTTATTTTTACTTTTGGGAGGGCTATCCCAGTATTTTTTATGTAACTGGGGGCTGATTATCACTATTCCCTTATTGATCCTTTTAGGCCTTATCTTATGGTTCTTCAGGAATCCTGTAAGAGAATATGAAGCAAAACCTGAAGAAATTATTGCTCCGGTTGACGGAAAAGTAGTGATAGTAAAAGAAGTATATGAAAAAGAATACCTTAAAACCCAGTGTATACAGGTATCTGTATTCATGTCACCACTCAATGTACATGTTTGTAGGTATCCGGTAAGTGGGAAAGTAGTATTCAAAAAATATCATCCCGGAAAATTCCTGGTTGCCTGGCATGAAAAGTCGTCAGAACTCAATGAAAGAACCACCGTAGCCGTAGAAAATCCGAACGGACAACAGATCGTATTCAGGCAGATAGCTGGAGCCATGGCAAGAAGAATTGTCCTGTATTCCGAAATAGGAGACACCGCCCGGGGCGGAAAAGAATTTGGCTTTATAAAATTCGGTTCCCGAATGGATGTATTTCTACCCTTGGGAACAGAAATTTTAACAAAAGTAGGCGATATCATTCCCGACGGAGGAAAAAGAGTGATTGCCCGGTTAAAAGATTAAAAATAATCAACAGTCCTTCCAACATTCCTTTTTAATATTTCCAAAATCATATAAGTGTGGAAGTTTTATTCTGCCTAAATTTCTTATATTTGTGCAGCTAATAAACAAAAACCATGGCCAATATCTTAGACGGAGTAAAACTATCCAAACAGATTAAACAGGAAATCAAAGAAGAAGTATCACAGTACGTACAAAAAGGAAACCGTCCGCCGCATTTATCGGCTGTATTGGTAGGAGAGAACGGGGCCAGCGTTACCTATGTAAATAATAAAATAAAAGACTGTCATGCCGTAGGTTTCAGATCTTCCCTGGTGAAGCTTTCTGAAACCGTAACAGAAGAAGAATTATTGCAGGAGATAAAAAAACTGAATGAGGACGATTCCCTGGATGGCTTTATTGTGCAGTTACCTTTGCCCAAACATATAGATCAGGAAAAGATAATCATGGCCATTAAGCCTTCCAAAGATGTGGACGGATTTCATCCCGAAAATTTCGGGAAAATGGCTTTGGAAATGGAGAGTTTTTTACCCGCCACTCCATTCGGCATTATGGTTATGCTGGAAAGATACCAGATACCCACTCAGGGAAAGGAAGTGGTAGTAATAGGAAGGAGTAGGATAGTGGGAAGGCCGATGAGTATATTGATGAGCAGAAAAGGGAATCCCGGAGATTCAACCGTAATTTTGACACACTCAAGAACAAAAAATATAGAGGAATATACCCGGAATGCGGACATTATAATTACCGCCCTGGGAGTGCCTCACTTTTTAAAAGCCCATATGATTAAAGAAGGGGCAGTAATCGTAGATGTAGGGATTACCCGGGTAGAAGATTCATCCAGAGAGAAAGGATTTTATCTCGCAGGGGATGTCGATTATCCCGAAGTATCGGAAAAAGCATCATGGATTACCCCTGTGCCGGGAGGAGTTGGGCCGATGACCCGGGCAATGCTTTTAAAAAATACGATGCTTGCCTACACGAAGGAAATAAGATAAATTCTTATTTCAATTAATCAGTTAAGCAAATTATCTTTATCTATATCTCTTATAGGCACAAACTTTAGGGTAGAGCTAAAGAAAACAATGACAAAAAATCCGAAAAATAAACTGGCATGAAAAATGCTTTTATTTTTAATGAGAATTAATATATTTGTCTGAATAGACGTAATTTTTAGAATAGTAAATTCATACATGAACGAGAATTTTTCACAACAGGTAAAAGATGTAATCAGCTTCAGTAACGAAGAAGTATTACGATTGGGTCATGATCACTTAGGTACAGAACATCTTGTATTGGGCATATTGCGCGAAGGCAATAGCAAAGCCATTACTGTGCTTCAAAGTCTGAATGTTGACTTAGGCGACCTGAGACAACAGATAGAAAACCTTAATACATCCAGTACGATTATAAAAGTTGACAGAAATAATATTCCCTTTACTAAAGCAGCGGAAAGAGCGCTAAAAACAAGCTTTTTAGAGGCTAAACTATTTCGTAGTCCTGAAATTCAGGCTATTCACTTACTGTTATGTATATTAAGAATCGAAAGCGATCCGGTTACCCAGATATTTAAAAAATACAATATAGATGCAAATACCGTAAGGGAAGAGTACCGGTTTCAGTTTCAGGAAGATTTCCCTGATCAGCCTTCTGCCGAATTTTCCGAAGATGAGGGAGGAGAGTCAGGAGGTCAGTATGAAGCTTCAAAACCCGCAGGAGGAAACCAGGCTAAAAGCAGAACTCCCGTATTGGATAATTTCGGACGGGATTTGACGGTGGCAGCATTGGAAGGGAAATTAGATCCCGTAGTGGGAAGAGAAAAAGAAATTGAAAGAGTTTCCCAGATATTAAGCCGGAGAAAGAAAAACAATCCGCTTTTAATCGGAGAGCCCGGAGTGGGGAAATCTGCCATAGCGGAAGGATTAGCATTGCGGATTGTTCAGAAAAAAGTATCACGGGTATTATATAATAAAAGAGTGGTTACTTTGGATGTAGCGAGCTTAGTGGCCGGGACTAAATACAGAGGACAATTCGAAGAAAGAATGAAAGCAATTATGAATGAATTGGAAAAAAATTCAGACATCATTCTTTTCATAGATGAGATTCATACTATTGTAGGAGCAGGAGGAGCTACCGGTTCCCTGGATGCATCCAATATGTTTAAACCGGCACTGGCAAGAGGAGAAATACAATGCATCGGGGCTACAACCCTGGATGAATACCGTCAGTACATAGAAAAAGACGGAGCATTGGAAAGACGGTTCCAGAAAGTAATGGTGGAACAAACCTCACCCGAAGAAACCGTAATTATCCTTAATCAGATAAAAGATAAATACGAGGAACACCATAATGTAGCTTATACGGATGATGCCATTAAGGCTTGTGTTACCCTTACCACGCGTTATATAACCGATAGATTTCTTCCGGATAAAGCGATAGACGCTTTGGACGAAGCAGGCTCACGGGTGCATATAAAAAATATCAAAGTACCTCAGGAAATCCTGACTTATGAAAAAGATTTGGAAAAAATAAGAGAACAGAAAACCAAAGTCATTAAAAGTCAGAAATACGAAGAAGCGGCTAAGTTAAGAGATAACGAAAAAGAAATAGAAGCCAAATTAGCCAGTGCACAAAGAGAATGGGAAAAATCTTCAAGAGAGCACCGGGAAGTAGTGACCGAGGACAATGTAGCAGAAGTGGTTTCCATGATGAGTGGAGTGCCTGTGCAAAGGGTAGCCGAAGGAGAACTTCAGAAACTGGCACAGATGAAGGATTTGATGAAAGGAAAAATCATCGGACAGGATGAAGCGGTAAACAAAGTGGTGAAAGCCATACAAAGAAACCGTGCCGGATTGAAAGATCCGAACCGTCCTATAGGAACCTTTATCTTCTTAGGCTCTACCGGAGTGGGGAAAACGCAGTTGGCAAAAGTGATGGCAAGAGAATTATTCGATTCGGATGATGCTTTGATCCGGGTTGATATGAGCGAATATATGGAAAAATTTGCCGTTTCAAGACTGGTAGGAGCGCCTCCGGGATATGTAGGCTATGAAGAAGGAGGACAATTGACCGAAGCGGTTAGAAGAAAACCTTATGCAGTAATTCTGCTTGATGAGATAGAAAAAGCCCATCCGGATGTATTTAACATCTTGTTGCAGATATTGGACGACGGCCATGTTACCGACAGTTTAGGAAGAAAAATTGACTTTAGAAATACCATTATCATCCTTACGTCCAATATTGGAACCCGGGAATTAAGAGAATTCGGAGATGGAGTAGGTTTTGGAACTAATGCAAAGAAATCAACTTCCGATGCAAGAGCTAAATCCACTCTGGAAAATGCCTTGAAACGTACTTTTGCTCCTGAGTTCCTGAACCGGATTGATGATGTGATTGTCTTTAATAATCTGGAAAAAGAAGATATATCCAAAATCATTGATTTGGAATTGGAAAAAGTATATGCCCGAATTGAGAAAATTGGATATCAGGTGGAGTTAACCCCTGAAGCCAGAGAATTTATCATAGAAAAAGGCTGGGATAAAAACTTTGGTGCCCGTCCGTTGAAAAGAGCTATACAAAAGTACATAGAAGACTTAATAGCAGAAGAGATTATTTCTTCCGTTGTTCACGAAGGAGATTCGTTACAAATCGGATTGAATGAGGAAAAAGACAACACCATGATTAAAATAACCGGAAAGGCGAAAAAAGAATCTCCGGCGCCGGAAGAATCAGAATCCAAAGAAAAAGAATAAAAATAATAACTGAAAAAAGCTGCCTTTAAGGCAGCTTTTTTTCAAGATAAAGTTCTTTATATAATGAAAAAAATAATCTTTCTTTTATTTGTTTTTACTTGTTTAATCTCGTGTAAATCACAAGTTTTTGAACAGGAATCCGTATCTGTCAATCGCTGTAACTGTTTCAGGGAAGATAACAGGTTTTTCATAGCAGCACAGGTTTCTCTGAAAAATAATCAAAAAGATACTCTTAGTGCACATTGTGCAGATGTGATCAGGGCATATATGGATATGGGTGAGGGAAGAGAACGTGAAAAGTCCGTGATAAGTTGCGTTTCCAAAGAAACAAGAGATTTTATCATTACTGACAAAACCGAATTTTTCACCTATAATGGTGCCGATAGGAATTATTTATCTGATGAGGCAAAAGAAAGTTTTTTTGAACTGATGAAAAATCCACAAAATTTCTTTAATATAGAGTATGATATAAGGGGGAATATACTCTCTGTTCGTAAGTTTTATATAGGAAATTAACAGATAAAAAAGATATATGAAAAAAATATTCTTTCTCTTGTGTGTATTTCTGATTTTTATTCAATGCAATTCACATTCACAAGAACTCAAAAAAACGGAAGAAGAAACATGCAATTGTTTCAGATACTTTGAAACGATCCGTTCCTTTAAAGCCACTCAGGTTTCTTTGAAAACTGCCGGTACGGATACGCTTCTTACAGCACATTGCGCATTAGTAGCCATAATATCCTATAATGATGATAAAGGAGAAGAGAGGGAAAAGTTCAAAAAAGATTGTGTTTCTCAGGAAGAACGCTCCTTCAGGATTACGAAAAATACAGAATTTCTTATTGATGATAAATATGGAAATGACCTTTTTCCGGAATCTGCCGCAAAAAAAGAATTTTTCAGTTTAATCAAAAATCCTGAAACACTGTGGGATATAAAATGTGACAGCGCTACAAATAACATACTATCTGTCAGTCAGTTTTATATGCCGGATTGATGATAAACAGTTTTAAACTTTATCTTTAATTACTTAGGTTAAACTTAAAAAAACATACCATACCGTATGGTATGTTTTTTATAATCAAACTTTAATTTTGTTATACCTTTTTTTAATCGCAGGAAAACCGTATTTTTGAATTATATTCTTTGAAAAATATGGAGGCTCTATTTAGGTTGGATATTTTAAAAAAGGACGATATACTTGGGGTTATAGCCATTATATTTGTTCTTCTACTTACAGCTTCCACTTTGTTTTTTATTATAGGCCTGTTCAAACCCGGAGCAAACCTCAAAGAGCTGAAAGCGAGAACCAATTCTTGGTGGGTGATTGTGCTGATTTTCCTGGCAGTTATCTTTGTAGATCGCAGAATTTCCTTTATAGGAATAGCTTTTCTGTCTTTTATGGCATTCCGGGAACTCTATTCCATTTTAGACTTTAGAGATTCTGACAGAAGAGCCGTTTTCTGGTCGTATCTTTCCATTCCCATTAATTATTATCTGGCCTATATCGGATGGTATAGCGCTTTTATCGTATTTATTCCGGTTTGGATATTTCTGTTTCTGCCTGTCCGTCTGATTATTAAGGGAGATACCAAAGGAATTGTAAAATCCATAGCCTCTTTGCAATGGGTAACCATGCTTACCATATTTTGTTTAAGCCATACAGCCTTTCTTTTGTCCCTTCCTGAACTTCCCGGTTTTTCCAACGGCGGAAGAGGATTGTTGCTGTTTCTGGTTTTTGTTACTGAAATCAACGATGTAGCCCAGTATATCTGGGGGAAAATATTGGGAAAACATAAAATAATACCTAAAATAAGTCCCAATAAGACCTGGGAAGGATTTATCGGAGGGGTTATCACTACCACTCTGATAGGTTATGCCTTAGGGTTTTTAACCCCGCTTCCCGTTCCGCAGTTGCTCTTTGTCAGTTTTATGATTTCCGTATCCGGATTTTTCGGGGATTTAGTGATTTCCGCAGTAAAAAGAGATATCGGAATTAAAGATACGGGAAATGTAATTCCGGGACATGGAGGAATCCTCGACAGGATAGATTCCCTGCTTTATACCGCACCCGTATTTTTTCACCTGATTTATTATTTTGCCTATTAGAATGAGAAAATTATTGCTGATCTTTATTTATACCATTTGCATACGATATTTTCTCAAATATATTATTGGCGTTCAATTCGACAATTCCGACTTTCTTCTTAAAGAAAAACAGTTCATTATTGTAGCCAATCATAACAGCCATTTAGATGCCTTGTCCATTATGGCTTCTCTTCCCGGATCCCTGATTCATAAAGTAAAGCCGGTAGCCGCTAAGGATTATTTTGGGAAAACCCGGTTAAAGGAAAAATTAAGCAACTATTTTATAAACACTTTGTTAATAGATAGGAAAAAAAATACAGAAAACCCTGAAGAAGATCCGGTGTATAAAATGGATCAGGTGTTAAAAAAAGGCTTTTCCCTCATTGTTTTCCCGGAAGGAAGCCGGGGGAATCCCGACATTGTTCAGCCGCTAAAAAAAGGTGTGGCATACGTATTGCTATCTAATAAAAAAGTAAACTATATTCCGGCATATCTGAAAGGAATGGGGAAAGCGTTGCCGAAAGGAGACAACCTTTTAGTGCCTCATACAGCTTCATTAGCTTACGGAGCTCCAAGAACAATTCATTCAGAAGACGCTCAGGAAATAATAAACCAGATGCAGGCAGATATTTTTGAATTAAAAGAAAAAGACCTATAGAAAATGATCTCCATATATAAGCTGAAACCTAAGTTTCAGAAGTTATTAGAACCGGTTTTGACATTCTTGCACAAACATTCGGTAACCGCCAATCAGATTACGTGGGCATCCATTCTCTGGTCTTTTCTCATAGCAATACTCTTTTGGTTTGCAGATCAATCCCGGTGGTTTTTTTTAGCACTTCCTGTCGGACTGTTCGTCCGGATGGCATTAAATGCATTGGATGGAATGATGGCCCGGATTTATAATCAGCAATCCAAAAAAGGAGAAGTTTTAAATGAAACAGGAGATATCATTTCAGATGTAGCCATGTTTTTTCAGCTT